>CAZDNY010000052.1:0-11625 GCA_964506885.1 uncultured Hyphomicrobiaceae bacterium
GGGTTTCCGGTGGGCGCGTTCCTGGCGACGGAGGAGGCGGCGAAAGGCATGACGGCCGGCACGCACGGTTCCACCTTCGGCGGCAACCCGCTGGCGATGGCGGTGGCGGATACCGTGCTCGACGTGGTGTCGGATCGTGCTTTCCTTCTCGAAGTTCAAAGCAAAGCGCTGCGTTTCAAGCAGGCGCTCGAAGGATTGCGGGACCGCTTCCCGGACAAGATCATCGAAGTGCGCGGACGTGGCCTGCTGATGGGCATCCGTCTGGCGCCGTCGCTTGCACCTGCCGAAGTCGTCAAAGCCGCGGTGGGGCGAAAGCTTCTGCTCGTGGGGGCCGGCGACAACGTGGTGCGGCTGCTGCCGCCGCTCAATATCGCCGATGACGAGATCGCAGAGGCCGTCGCGCGCCTGACGCAGGCGATGGCGGACCTTCCCGGTTCGGGTTCGGGCACCTAATCCCAAAAACAGGACTTCGACACCGGCGGCTTCAAGCCGCGATCAGACCGTTTTCCTTTCCAAGAAGGCCTTCGACATGGCTCTGAGACATTTCCTCGACCTCGACATGCTTCCGGCCAAGACGCTGCGGCGCATCGTCGACAACGCGCATGCGCTGAAGAAGGCGGGGCGGCGCGCGCCGGCGAAGCTGAAGCCGAAGGGAATCGCAGAGGCCATCCTGGTGATGATCTTCGAAAAGCCGTCGACGCGGACGCGCATCTCGTTCGATGTGGCGATGCGCCAGCTCGGCGGACAGACGATCATGCTCAACCATACGGATCTCCAGCTCGGGCGGGGCGAGTCCATTTCCGATACCGCGCAAGTCGTGTCGCGCTACATCGATGCGATCATGATCCGCGCCAATTCGCACGATACGCTGATGACGCTCGCCGAGCATGCCACCGTGCCGGTCATCAACGGTCTGACGGACAAGAGCCATCCCTGTCAGGTGATGGCCGACATCATGACATTCGAAGAGCATCTGGGGCCGATCACCGGCAAGACAGTTGCCTGGGTCGGGGATGGAAACAACGTCGCCGTTTCGTGGATGCAGGCGGCGGTCCAGTTCGGGTTTGCGATCCGGATCGCATGCCCGGCAGCGCTCAAGCCCGAGAAATCGGTGATCGACTGGGTGCGCGCCAACGGCGGTGACCTGACGATCACTTCGGATGCGCAAAAGGCGGTGGCGGGTGCGCATTGCGTCGTGACCGATACGTGGGTATCGATGGGCCAGTCGGACGCTGCGCGGCGCAAGAAGCTCTTGAAGCCCTACGCCGTTGACGATGCGCTGATGAAGCGTGCGCACAAGGACGCGATCTTCATGCACTGCCTGCCCGCGTATCGTGGCCACGAGGTGACGGCGTCGGTGATCGATGGGCCGCAGTCGGTGGTGCTCGACGAAGCTGAAAACCGGCTTCACGCGCAAAAGGCGATCCTGGCCTGGTGCCTCGGAGTCGATTGAATGAGCCCGACGAGATGAGCGAAGGAGATGGTACGCCCGGCGGTGCGCCGTCGAGCCCGGAAGATATGGTGCTGCCGTTCCAGACGGTGCGCTCGCGGGTTGCTGGGCGTCTCGTTCGCCTGGGTGATACGGTCGATCAGATCCTGAAGCGCCACGATTATCCCCAAGGTGTCAGCGAGGCACTCGGCGAGGCGCTGGCGCTGGCGGCATTGATCGGCGTGGGCCTGAAGTTCAACGGCCGGTTGATCCTGCAGACGAAGACCGATGGTCCGCTGGATATGCTGGTCGCCGATTTCGCGACGCCTGGATCGCTGCGCGGCTATGCAAGCTTCGACAAGGCAGCGTGTGCCGATGCAGGAGGCGGTGGCGAACGCGCCCTGCTGGGGGTCGGACATCTGGCGATGACGATCGATCCGGGCGGCGACATGGACCGCTATCAAGGGCTTGTTCCTCTCGATAACACGACGCTGACGGAAGCCGCCGATACCTATTTCCGGCAATCCGAGCAGTTGCCGACCTTCATTCGTCTGGCGGTGGCGCGCGAGCGCGGCGGGCGTGACGGTGATGGCGGTTGGCGCTGGCGGGCCGGCGGGATCATGCTCCAGCACATTGCGCACGACGGCGGGCGCCCTGCGGAGGAACTCGCGGCGGCGGAAGAGCGCGGCGCGATGATGGGTGAGGAGGACGATCACTGGCAGCGGGTTACGATGCTTGCGGCGACGGTGGAAGATCACGAGCTTGTCGATCCGACGCTGGCGCCGGAGCGGCTGCTTTATCGCTTGTTCCACGAAGAAGGCGTGCGCGTGCAGGACCCGCGCCGGCTTGGCGAATATTGTACGTGCTCGCGCGAGCGCGTGTTCTCGTTCCTGAAGCGGTTCGGGGCGCAGGAACTCGACGACATGCACGAACCCGACGGCCGAATCTCGGTGACCTGCGAGTTCTGTTCGAAGCGCTATGTGTTCGATCCGGCCGAACTCGATTAACAGCGCCCGGCGGGGACGTTGCCAAACGCGGTTCGGGCTTGCATCATAGCGTGGCAATCGAACGCATACGGACCTGATGGCGCGGACACCCGACACCACATGACGATGCACATGAGCCCGTTTCCTGGATCGCCAGCCGGCCAATGCAGGACGCCGTGCGGTCGCGCCAATCCTTGGTTGGGCGCGCTGCTTGGACGGCTTGCGCCGTTTGCGGCTTTGCTGGCCTGCCTGCTGCAGCCGCTATCGGCAAGTGCTGCCGACATGGCGGCGCGCGAGGTCACCGAGGCGCTGGTCAAGGCGAGCCGTGACGCGCCGGCTGATTTTTCGGGACTTGATCTGACTTACCTCGACTTGTCGATGCTCGACTTCAAGGGTGCCAATCTGGCGGATGCCGATCTTTACGGGACGGACTTCACGAGCGCCAATCTCGCCAATGCCGATCTTTCGTTTACGCGTCTGGATCGCGCGGTGCTCATTCGCGCGGACCTTTCGGGGGCGAAACTCGCCGATGCGACAATTCTGCGGCCGACGGTCTTCTCCGACATGCGCTTCGACCAGGATGAAGCGCCTTCCTTTCGCGGTGCGATGATGCAGCGCGTACGCGTGCAGGCGCGCATCGATGGCGCAGATTTTTCAGGCGCCGATCTGACGGATGCCGACTTCAGTCCCTTCGAGGACCGTGCGGGCGAGGGCACCATCACAACCGTGCCGCGCAATGAGCTGATCAACGCCCGCTTCGTAGATGCCAAACTGGTCCGGGCCAACATGTCGCGCGCGGTGATGCGCTTTGCCGATCTGCGCGGGGCGGATCTCTCAGGGGCGATGCTGCGTGAAACGGATCTCGTGGGCGCCAATCTCGAAGGTGCCAACCTGACGGGTGCCGATATCACGGGTGCCGACTTCGCGCGGGTGAACCTGAAGGGGGTCAAGGGCCTGGATACCGCGATTGGTCTGGATGCCGTGATCAATATGGACACGGCGCGGCGATAGACCCGCGGGGCGGGACCGGCGGCGTCGTGAGCCCACTATCCACGGGTGCTGGCCGGCGCGCGCGGCTCAGGTTTCGGCCCAGTCGGCAAGCCGGCCCAAGAACGCCATGCATTTTTCCAGTTCGCTTTCGGCGATCCACTCGTTGGCCGTGTGCGCCTGGGCGATGTCGCCAGGGCCACAGACGACGGAGGGCGCGCCCGCATTCTGGAAGAGGCCGGCCTCGGTCGCGTAGGAAACCGCATGCGTGCTGTTTTGTCCGGCAAGCTTCATGGCAAGTGTCACGACTTCGGATGATCGGTCGGCTCCGAATGGCGGCACGCGGTTCGATATCCGGATGTCGATATCGGCCTCGGGGGCGACGGCGCGCATTTCCGGCAGGCACGTACCGGCTGCGAACGCGTGCAGGCGGGCGTCGATCAGATCGATGTCGAGCCCGGGCGTGGCGCGGATCTCAAAGCCCATCGTGCAGGTGACAGGCACGATATTGGACGCGGTGCCGCCGTCGATTTCTGTAACCTGGAGTGTCGCGTACGGCGGATCGAAACGATCGTCGACGGTCGACTGCACGAGGTCCTGCTCGATGCGCTTCAGCTCGGCGATTAGAGTCGATGCATAATGGATCGCGTTGACGCCGAGTGGCGCCATGCTGGAATGCGCGGCGCGGCCGGAGACTGTGGCCTGCCAGCGCACGGGGCCCTTGTGGGCATCGACGACGGTCATCGAGGTCGGCTCGCCGACGAACACCATGCGCGGCATGGGCAGGTTCTGGCCGAGCCGGGCGATCATCGGGCGCACGCCGGTGCAGCCGATCTCCTCATCGTAAGAGAAAGCGAGATGAATCGGCGTCTTCAGTTGGCGGCGCTTGAAGTCGGGCACGGCCGCCAGCACGCAGGCGAGAAACCCCTTCATGTCGGTGGTGCCACGGCCGTAGAGGCGGCCATCCTTCTCAACCATGTGAAACGGGTCGCTGTCCCACGACTGGCCGGTGACCGGCACCACATCGGTGTGACCCGACAGGGCGACGCCGGGTGTGTCGCGCGGGCCGATGGTGGCAAACAAGTTGGCCTTCTCGCCGTCCTCGCTCAGGATCAATTCGCAGGCGACGCCGTGCTGGGCGAGGTAGTCCTCGATGAAGCGCTGAATGTCGATGTTGCTCTTGTGACTCGTCGTATCGAACGCGATGAGCCGCGCAAGCAGTTCCTTGATGCCGTAGGTCGGACCGTGCATGGGTGCTTTGCCTCGGATTTGTGGCCGCAGGTCAGCGTACGTCCGCGGTTGTGCGGACGCAGAAGTTGCCGCGGCGCGAAAGACCGTTTGCGCTCACTGGGGTGCCGTCAGTTGAGACTGCGCTGCGCAAACGGACTGTCGAGCGAGAAGGCTGGAATCGCGACGTCGAACAACTGGCCGACCGCGTCCGCCATCTGGTAGCTGCCGACCATGATACCGGACGGTGTCTCCAGCGGGCAACCGGACGTGTAGGAAAAGCTCTCGCCCGGCGCGATCGTCGGGGTGAGGCCGACGACGCCGGGGCCGCGCACCTCCTGGGTGAGGCCGATGGCGTTGGTGATGCGCCAGAGGCGGGAGCGCAGCTGGACGGGCCCGTCGCCCTCGTTGGAGATGGTCACGGTGTAGGACCAGAAGAAATGGTTCTCATCGGGAGACGACTGGTCCTCCACGTACTGGGGCTCGACGCGCACACGGATGTCGCGGGTGACGGCTTCGTACATGGGAGACGGACTCCTGGGGCAATAGGGATGCGCGGTTCCGGGGCGACCGCCAGATTCTCCGGAAGTGCGCGGAGTGTAGGTGGCCGGCGCCCCGGGTCAAGGCGCGAATGCAGGTCCGTATCAGGCAAACGCTGCGCTGAGTGCGGTTTCCAGGTCGGCAATCAGGTCTTCGACCGCTTCAAGGCCCACTGACAAGCGCACCATGCCGTCGCCGATGCCCAATTCGGCGCGGGCTTCGGGCTTCAGGCGCTGGTGGGTGGTGGTCGCCGGGTGGGTGACCAGGCTTTTGGCATCACCCAGATTGTTTGAGATCTTGGCGATCTTGAGCGCGTTCAAGACGCGGAAGGTCTCGGCCTTGCCGCCATCGATGTCGAAGGTGACGATCTGTCCGCCGCCGCCCATCTGGCGCTTTGCCAGTTCGTGCTGGGGATGATCGGTGCGGAAGGGATAGAGCACGCGCGTGATCCGGGCGTGGCCGGCCAGCCAATCGGCGATCTTGGCGGCGCTGTCGCATTGTGCGCGCACGCGGACGGCGAGCGTCTCCAGGCCCTTCAGCATGATCCAGGCGTTGAACGGGCTGATGGAGGGGCCCGTCTGGCGGATGTAATCCTGCAGATGATCCTTCAGGAACTGCGCCGAGCACAGCACCAGACCGCCCAGGCAGCGGCCCTGGCCGTCGATGTGCTTGGTGGCGGAATAGACGACGATGTCGGCGCCGAGCTGCATGGGCCGCTGCAAGAGCGGCGTGGCGAAGACGTTATCGACGATGACGCGGGCGCCGGCGTCATGCGCGATCTTTGAGACGGCAGCGATATCGACCAGTTCGAGCGTCGGGTTGGCGGGGGTCTCGAAGAAGAAGGCCTTGGTGTTGGGGCGGACGGCTGCCTTCCATGCATCGAGGTCGCGGCCGTCTACCAGTGTCGACTGAATGCCGAAGCGCGGACACAGGTCCTCGACGATGTAGCGGCAGGAGCCGAACAGGGCGCGGGCGGAGACGATGTGGTCACCGGCGTTGAGGCCGGCGAGGATCGCGGCGGTGACGGCGGCCATGCCGGTGGCGGTGCCGCGCGCTTCTTCGGCGCCTTCGCCTTCCAGCAGGCGGATGCGCTCTTCCAGCATCGACACGGTCGGGTTGGCGAAGCGCGAGTACTGGTAGCCGGGGTCTTCGTTCTTGAAGCGGGCCTCGGCCTGCTCGGCGCTGTTGTAGACATACCCTTGCGTGAGGAAGAGCGCCTCGGAGGTCTCGCCGAACTGGGATCTCAACACGCCGCCGTGGACGAGCCGGGTTTCGGGCGCCCAGGTGGCGGGGTCGGCGGTGATGGTCTTGGGTGTCTTGTCGGAGGACATGGCTTGGCCGCTCCCTTCATGGCTGGCGCGGGCGGGCGGGCCGCCCGTTGCGCATGAAAAAACCCGGCGTCCGCTCCGGCAGCCGGTGGACCGGCGCTCGGGATTGCGGAACAATCCGGGTCGTGCGCACGGCCTTTTAGCGAGTTGTTTTACGTGGCTGCAAGCCGGCCGGCCAAATCGCCACGAACGATGGACATGGGGATTAGACCCCGCCGCCCTTGGCGTCAAGGGGGGCATGGGGTAGAGCGGGTTAACGGAGGGGGACCCATGGCCAAGGCGAAAACCCAGACGGCAGCGCGGACAAGCCCGGCAGGCTCAGGTGGGGGCGCTGACGGCATTCTGCCGGCGCAGGCGATCAGGGCGCTGGCCAAGGCGGGGCAGATCAAGCCGGCGGTACCGTTCGGTGCGCGGCAGGTGCAGCCGGCCAGCCTCGATCTGAGGCTCGGTGATGTCGCCTACCGGGTGAGGGCGAGCTTCCTGCCCGGTCCGCGTGTAACGGTGGCGAAGCGGCTCAAGGAACTGGCGCTGCACGAGATCGACCTGCGCGAGGGCGCGGTGCTGGAGACGGGCTGCGTCTATGTCGTGCCGCTGCTCGAGGCGCTGGCGTTGCCCAAGGGGCTGGCGACGGCGGCCAATCCGAAAAGTTCGACGGGGCGGCTCGATGTCTTCACCCGCGTCATCGCCGACGGCGTGGCTTCGTTCGACACGATTCCGGACGGCTACAAGGGCGCGCTTTACGCCGAGATCTGCCCGCAGACGTTTCCGGTGGTTGTGCGGCGCGGCTCGACGCTGTCGCAGATCCGGTTCCGGTCCGGGCAGCCGACGCTCAGCGACGGCGAGCGCATGGCCCTGCATGCGAGCGACACGCTGGTTTCCGGCGGGGCGGCGGCGGATATACTCGGGGGCATTGCGCTGTCGGTCGATCTGGTCGGGGATGGGAAGGGGCTGGTCGGCTACCGGGGTAAGCGGCACACGGGGATCGTCGATGTCGATGCGCCGGGTTCGTGTGCGCTGCTCGACTACTGGGAGCCGATCCACGTGCGCGGGAATAAGCGGCTGATCCTCGATCCCGACCAGTTCTATATCCTCGCCTCTAAAGAAGCTGTGCACGTGCCGCCGATGTATGCGGCCGAGATGGTGCCGTTCAATCCGCTGGTGGGCGAGTTCCGCGTGCATTACGCCGGCTTCATGGATCCCGGTTTCGGCCATGCGGCGGCGGGGGGCAAGGGTGCGCGCGTGGTGCTGGAAGTGCGCAGCCACAAGGTGCCGTTCATTCTGGAAGACGGGCAGATCATCGGCCGGCTCATCTACGAGCGCATGGCGGAAATGCCCGACAAGCTTTATGGCGCGGACCTCAAATCCAACTACCAGGGACAGGGTTTGAAGCTGTCGAAGCATTTCGTCTGACCGGCGGAAGCGCTCCGTCGCAGCCGGCTGGTGACGGTGCTGGCAATCGTTGCAATTCAAACCTATGGACTGCCCTGAATCGCGTCGATGCGTGCTTCGTATTTGAGCACAAATCGAAGCTTGTGGCCTTTCGGACAGTGCGGCGAAGTGGCGGCTGGCGCTGCCTTCCGTTTGCCGCGATTCATGAACTAACTCACGTGCTGGGAGCGCTGGTGTCAGACAGTTGACGCGCTCGAGGCTGGCGGTGGAAACGCCTTGTTTGCGTGAGCGATGAATGCGGCGCCGGCCCGTCGCATCTCAGGTCGGAGCGGCCGCAACTCATATCTTGAAAGAAAGTCTAAACGACATGCTGCCGAGTCGGACGTCTTCCGTCTCAATGCACCGTGACGCGCGCCTGGATGTCGCCAGAGGGTTTGCGCTCATCGTGATCTTCATCGCGCATATGCCGATGAACCCGCTGGGGCTGTTCACGCCCGGCCGGTTCGGCTTTTCCGATTCGGCTGAAATCTTCGTGTTCTGTTCGGGCGCGGCGGCGGCACTGGCGTTCGCGCGGGTGTTCGACACGCATGGCCTGCTGACGGGCTCGATGCGTGTGGGCTTGCGTATTTGGCAGCTCTACTGGGCGCACATCGCGGTATTCGTGCTGATCGTCGCCACCAACGTCGTGTTCGACCGATGGTCGGGCGGGGGAACGAGCTATATCGAGGGCATGAACCTGAAGCCAGTGTTCGGCCCGCACGCTGGGGATGCGGTGGTCGGACTGCTGACGCTGACCTATGTGCCCAACTATTTCGACATCCTGCCGATGTACATGGTGCTGCTGGCCCTCATTCCGGTGGCCGTCGTGCTGTCCCGGTACGGATTCGGCGCCGTGGCGTCGCTCGTGGTGGGTTTGTGGGTGCTGGCTCAGGCGCGTTTCCTGGAGCTGCCTGCCGAGCCGTGGAGCCATCGCGGCTGGTTCTTCAATCCGTTTTCCTGGCAGCTCATCTTTTTCACAGGCTTCGCGTTTGCGCGCGGCTGGATTCCGATGCCGCGTTACGATCGACGGCTCATGCTGACGGCGGTCGGCGTGCTCGTTGCCGGCTTGGTGGTGGCGTGGGAGCCGCTGGCCTCGCGGATTGCATATCCGGAACTCTTTCTGAAAGCGATCGCGCCGCTCAGTGAAAAGTCCCATGCGGGTTTGCTACGCTATGCGCATTTCCTGTCACTCGCCTATATCGCTTTCATACTGGCGGGAGAAGGTGGACGGCGACTGCGGGGACCGGTGGCTGCGGTGTGTGCGCTTGCCGGCCGGCAGGCACTGGCGGTGTTCCTGACCGGGCTGTGGCTTTCGGTTGTGTGCGGGTTTCTGCTGCAGAAGCTTGGTGCGGGGCTGCCGGCGGCGATCGCGGTCAATGCCGGCGGTATCGCTGTCATGGCGGGGGTCGCGTGGCTGGTGGACTGGTTCAAGGCCGAGCCGTGGCGCGCTGCGGTCGTGGTCAAACGTGAAGCCCTGCCGCGGCTCGAAACCGAAAACACTATCATTGGCGCACGCTAAGAGTGCGCTCCGAGCGTCAATGGTGATCGGCGACGTTGTGTCGGCTTCACGCTGAGGCGAAATAGCCCTCGATGAAACTTTGATAGATGCGTGTGAGCGTTTCGAGGTCTTCGAGCGCGACATGCTCGTCGACTTGATGAATTGTCTTGTTGACGAGACCGAACTCGATCACCGGGCAATGGTCCTTGATGAATCGGGCATCGGATGTGCCGCCGCCGGTGGTGAGCGCAGGCGTGCGTCCGGTTTGTTGCTTAACGGCAGCGACCATGGTGTCGACGAGCGGTCCGGGTTCGGTGAGGAAGACGTCTCCGGTTCCTGAAAAGCCAAGATCAAAACCAGCGCTCAGCTCCGCTGCGGCGGTCTCGCAGATGCCGCGGATGTGTTGTTCGAGGCGTGGGCGTGTCCAGCTGTCGTTGTAGCGGATATTGAACATGGCTTCGGCGCGGCCGGGTATGACGTTGGTCGCGGTGTTGGGCACGGAGACGACGGTGACGACGAGGCGCGAGGGCTCGAAGCTGCCGGTGCCCCCGTCGAGCGCCGTCGCGGACAGCCTGTCGATGATCCTGGCCAGCTTGGGGATCGGGTTGTCGGCCTTGAGCGGGTAGGCGGCATGACCCTGGCGGCCATGGACGACGATGTGGCCGTTGAGTGAGCCGCGTCGGCCGATCTTGATTTCATCACCCAGTGCTTCGGGGTTGGAGGGTTCGCCGACGAGACAGGCGTCGAGCCGCTCGCCCTTGTCCTTGAGCCAGTCGAGCACCTTGGCCGTGCCATTGATGGACGGGCCCTCCTCGTCGCCGGTGATGAGGAAGGAGAGTGCGCCGGGCAGTTTGCCGCCACTCGTTTCCAGGTAGCGCATGGTCGCGGCCAGGAAGCAGGCGACGCCACCCTTCATATCGACGGCGCCGCGGCCATAGAGTGCGCCGTCGCGGATCTCGGCGGCGAATGGGGGAACGCTCCAGGCGTCGACGTGACCTGGCGGGACGACGTCGGTGTGGCCGGCAAAGCAGAGGTTGGGGCCCTCACTGCCGAGGCGTGCGTAAAGGTTCTCGACGTCGGGCGTGCCGTCTTGCGTGAATGTCATGCGGTGGCAGGTGAAGCCGGCCGCGCTCAGGATCTCCTGCAGCAGGCTCAATGCGCCACCTTCTTCCGGCGTGACGCTCGGGCAGCGGATCAGCGCCTGCGCGAGTGAAACCGGGTCTTTGATATCAAGCGTCATTGCAAGTCCTGCAGGTCGAGGCGGAACAGTCCAGATGTCCGGCGTTCAAGATGTGACGGGTCGCTGGCGCGGGTCGAGGCCGTAGGCGTTGGGGCCGCTCTGGCCCCTATAGAAACCAAGTTCGACGAGGAACCACAACCCGGAGGCGCCAAGCCAGGCCGCAAGCAGTCCGCTCCATAGGGCAAAGCGCTCGAGGCCGGGAAGGTTTCCGAGGAAGAAGCGCGTCAGTTCCAGTGCGGCGGGCAGATAGAACAGCGCTGCATAGAGTCCGGACTTGCCGCGGTCATGCAGGCGCTTGGTCATCAAAGCCGCAAGCACGAACAGCAACGCGAGACTCCAGCCGAGGCCGACGGCGCCACTTCGCCGGATGAGAGCGCTCATCTCGTGCAACGGGTTTGCGGATACGATGGTTCCAACTGAAAACGGGCTCAAGGCGATCAGTACGGCCAGACCGAACAGGAAGCGGGAGCGGCCGATACGACCGCGAAAGCCCAAAAAGGTATCGAGCAGCCTCATCAATCCTCTTTTGGGTTCACAGGTTCAGGTCATCGGGAGGGCTTGCGCCCTCCTGTTTGATCAGCCCTTCGCTGTCGGTTGGGGCTTGGGCGAGGGGATCTGGACCATAGCGGTTGGGTCCGACAGTGCCGCGCAGGAAACCGTTGTCGATGATGACGATCACGGAAATCACCAGCAGGCTCGCCAGAAACGCGAGTTCAAACAAGGTGGGCGTGGGCCTGGCGAGAATCATGCGCTGGTGTTCGAGCACCGTGAACATGAGATACGCCAACGCGTATCCATACGGCAAATACTGCGGCCAGTCGCGATCGTTGAAGCGTTTGACCATGACGGCGGTGTGCGGAATGAGGAAGGCAAAGTCGAATCATGTCTCGGCGAGGGTCGGCCCGCGCCGCGCCGCGGTCTCGGAAAACCACGCGAGCGGCTTGGCGAGAGACGAGACGACG
>CAZDNY010000053.1:0-5408 GCA_964506885.1 uncultured Hyphomicrobiaceae bacterium
GCATGTCGCCCCAAGATCCACGGGCCAAGCCGCGCGTCACTCGGACTGTTGCAGAATGCTACGGCAAGACCGGCACGCCGATCAGCGCGGCATGACCCCAATAGACGAACCCCAGGTACAGCGCCGACCCGACCGCGATCACCGCCGCGTCGCCGGCCAGCGTACCCGGCTTGTCACCCAGCGGCCCCCGGCCACCCTCGCGGCTCTTCAGTGACACGCGGTCATAGATCGCCCACGCCAGGAACGAGCCGAACAGGACGATGGAGCCCACATCCCCGTTGACCAGCAGATGGCCGAATGCCCAGAACTTCACCGCACCGAGCATCGGGTGTTTGACCAGATCGCGCAGCTTGGAGGGGATGTAGGCTGCCACCAGCAGAATGAACGAGGCGAACATCAGCAGATAGGTCGCATGTCGTAGCGCCAGCGGCGGATCCCACAGCACCGGGTTCTTGCCCGGCATGACCTGCAGCTTGTGATAACCCGCGATGATGAGAATAAGCCCGATCAGCGAGATTACTGAGAAAGCGATCTTGTACGTACCCTCGCCATAGCGCGCGACCAGCCCCTTGCGCAGGTCCGGGTTGGCGGGGATGAGATGAACCGTGAAAAAAACCACAAGCCCGATGATCATCGGTAGCATCGCGTAATCCTCGTCTCGTTTCTGCCG
Source organism: uncultured Hyphomicrobiaceae bacterium (assembly GCA_964506885.1). Lineage (GTDB taxonomy): Bacteria > Pseudomonadota > Alphaproteobacteria > Rhizobiales > Hyphomicrobiaceae > JAEUMD01. Next base: position 671 of record CAZDNY010000053.1, read on the forward strand.
AGTGCCCCTCACCCTGCGACCGGCGCCCTCGCTACAGCACGGCGCACACGCACCGGCAAGCATCGCCGCCGATGCCGCTCCATCAGGGCAAGCACCCCGCCTTCTGATAGCGTGAATGATGTCGGCATGACGATCCAAAAACGACCCGCTCGGCACACGTTTTAGTTGCGGAAGCAATCAGTGTTGTGTACATTATCCACAGGGGGCACGGTTCGAGGGACCCGTGCTGTGGATAAAGTAGAGGACTTGCCAAGGGCGGCGACTTGGCCTCGGAGCACTGTGGTGCTCCATGGGGGGACAGGTTCCGTGCGTAAGCTGTTTCGGCCAGATCCACTTGGCGCTCCGCTCAGGCGCTCAGGCATCCGTTGCTTGAGACCCGGCAATACGTCTGCGTTGACGCTCATCGATGCGTTCACACCCTCTGACGTGCTTGTTCCTGCGGGCTCCGTTTCGGCATGTCACGAGCCCTGGCACCGCGTTGGGCGTCGTGCCCGGCCCGCCGTCGAGCCCGGCCTTCCCGACATCTCGTACTGCGTCGACAGACAGCGAGCACTGCGGCAGCCGATGACGACCGACAAGACAGACCGACAAACACGAGCCACAGCGTGCATGCGCGCGGGACCGGTCTCGCCATGACGACGCATAAACTGTCCAATGCCTTCCGTATTCGCCGCGCTTTGCCGCAAGCACTGCGGCCATCGAGCGTCGCCGCCAAGCCCCGCGAGCCGATGGACGAGACGACGCTCGCTAGCGAGATCGCGCGGATCATGGAGAGGCCCTCGAAGGGTTGCCCGACGCCATTGGTGCAGGCAAACCAGCGTTGGTTGGGCGATGAAGCCGACCGCGCGATCGTCGAAGCCTACGAAAACCAGGCTCATGCCTGCGAGCCTGCGCAGGGCGCCCGGTCTGCGGGCGATGCCGTTTTATCCGGCACCAACAGGCTCGATCCGGCCTATGAGGCCAAGGAGACCTATTCTCCCGAAACAGCAGCGCGATGGATTCGCCAGGCCCGCCGCGATCGCTTCCGCACCAAGCTGCGCGACGCAACCGGATGGGCCGTTTCGGTAACCGTTTCGTTGATCCTCGTCGTCTCCGTCGGCATCGCCATGTATGGCTGGTCCAGCTCGAACAACCCGATCCGCCAGCTTCAGGTCAAGCCAATCAACGTCTCCGGCGCGCTGTCCCCCAAAGATGCGGCAACCGCGCGCTTGGGCGGTCCGTCAGATCAGGCCGCGCCGCTGGTCAGCGCCGGGCTCGAGGCTCCGGCACGCGAGTGATCGACACGGCTCCTTGGTCAGGTGCTCGAATTGTTCCGCCGTGCCACCGCTGAGCTCAGCGAGAGCCTGATCGGACAGGATCGATACCCGACGTAGCGCGCCCGGCGCAGGCGAACATCAGACCTTCGACAAAACTGTTGGCGCTGGCCACAACACGGCAGAATAAGCCTGACAAGGCTTCAGCGGGTCTAAGGCAGATAGCCTTTGTCGAGATCGAGCGCCTGGCGCTGCAATGTCTTGCCTTGCGCATCCTGCAGCGTTGCCTTCCAGGCCAAGTGCGTTCCTTCCGCCTCCGATGAGCGCGAACGCAACGCGACCTTGAGCGTTTCGCCCGCCTTGCACGCAATCGGTGTCAGGAGTGGGAAATAAAGCTGTTCCCAGTGCGTGGCCGCAGCTCCGGGCGCCGTGGAAAGCGTGACACCCTCCACCAGGTTTGCCTCCCACCACACGGCGAAACCGAAGACAGTAGCGCCCGACCCGATTGCCCAGGCGGCCTCGCCAGTCCTGTTCGCACTGTTGCGGCGACCTGACATGAAATCGACGTTGTCCCAAGCCACCGCACCGCGGCCCTCATCCAGCAGATCGCCGGGCTTGAGCGTGCGCACATAAACATTGTTGCGGCTCATCGCTTCGGCAAAACTCAAGTCCATTGCGATGCCCAGACCTTGCCCGACGCCGCCCCATGCGCGCAGTTCATCGTCGAACCGCCCGTTGACGACCGGTGCCACGAACTGCGTGACCCTCGCCGGAATGATCGTCCCGCCCGGCTTCAGGTGCCGCGCTGCCGCGTCGTTGAGCGTATCGATCATGTTCTCTTCGAAGGCATAGTTGCCCAGCGTTTCGGATATGACCACGTCGGCACGCGGGGGATCGACCATGTCCAGGGAACTGCACGGCATCAGATGGCAATTGCGCACCCGGTTCTTCTTCAGGATTTCAGCGGCCACCCCCGCCACCTCGGCCAGTTCGTAAAGATAGACCTCCTTGGCGCCGAGACGTGCCGCCATCAATCCGATCAGACCGGTACCCGCACCGATATCGGCCACCACGGTCCGGCCCTTGACGATGACCTGTTGGAGCGCGGCGAACAGCGCCGTGTTGCGCACCCGGTCGGCGATCAGCGTCCTGTGATACTCGATGCGCATTGGCTGACCGCCCCCGCCTCACGAGCCGAGTTTCAGGGCGGCGCCGCGCATCTGGTAGAGCACCAGCGCCGTCGCCACCGCGAGATTGAGGCTGTCGAGATTTCCGGCCATCGGAATGATCACCCGCCGCGTCGCAACCGCCGCCAGCGCATCCGACAGTCCGGGCCCCTCGCTGCCCATCATCAACAGCACCGGAGCACGATAATCGGCATCGCGGAAGTCCTCGCGCGCCGCCAGATGCGTGGCCACCACGTCGCCCGGCCACGCCGCACGCCAGTCGAGGAAAGCAGCGCGATCCGCCCGCACGATCGGCACTGCAAAGATCGACCCCATGGTGGCGCGCACACACTCCCGGCTCCATGGATCGCAACACGCACCAACGAGGATCACACCGCGTCCGCCGACGGCATCGACCGTCCGGATGATCGTACCCAGGTTGCCCGGATCACGCACCTCTTCCAGCACCAGCCACACATCGCCCTCACCAGCGGAGGCCGCCTGCGGCAACGGCGCGTAGCGCTGCTGGAACACACCGAGCAGAGATTGCGGGTTTTCTTTCGACGCCAGCTTGCCCAGCACGGCCGACGAAACCGCCATCACGTCCCCGCCCTCGGCGCTGACCCAACCGGCGATCTGTTTGGCAACACCCTCGCCCAGCGCATCCGCAAGCGCCACCAGCGTCTGCGGCCGCCAGCCGTTGTCGCGCGCCGTCATCAGGATCGAGGCCCCTTCGGCGACGAATAACCCCGTGGCTTTGCGCTCCTTGCGCATCTCCAGCGCGCGGATCGCCTTCACCCGCTCGTTCTGCAGGCTGGTGATCACCAGCGGCGCGCTTGTACCAGGACCTGCGGACGGCTGCCGGCTCATGCCTTACTCCATCGCGTGAACAGCGAAGTTGGAACGCAGTTTCGCCCCGCCTGCTCGCGGATCACCAGCTCACCGGCATCGAGCGAACCGCCTCGATCGCCCAGAACCTCTGCCGTCAATTGTGCGAAAGCGAGCGTCGAAGCCCGGATGGCATATACCGTCAACACCATCGCCGAAGATTTCGCATCGAGCAGTTTCGCACAGTCCTCAAGCAGCGGCTTTAGCCCCGTAAAAAGATCCCACGTCTCACCGGCGGGGCCCCGTCCGAACTTCGGCGGGTCGACCAGAATGATGTTGTAGCTGCGTCCGCGCCGCACCTCACGCGCCGTGAACTTGGCGGCATCATCGACAATCCAGCGGATCGGCGCCTTGCCAAGCTCGGATGCGGCCTGGTTTTCACGCGCCCAGGCGACAGCCTTCTTCGAGGCGTCGACGTGCGTCACTTCTGCCCCGGCCTTCGCCGCCAGCAAGGATGCCGCGCCCGTATAGCCAAACAGGTTGAGCACGCGCGGCCTGACGTCTGGATCGCCCGCCTGCATCTGTGAAATGCGCTCCAGCATCCACTGCCAGTGCGGCATCTGCTCGGGAAACAGGCCCACGTGCCACAACCCCTGCAGCCGGCACAGCATGGTGACGCCTGCGACGTCGAGCGACCATTGGTCCGCAACGGCCTTGTCGATGCGCCAGCGCCCTTTTTCGTCTTCCTCACCTGAAGCGGAAAAGACCGCGTGGGCCTTGTCCCAGGCTGCCCGCGGCAGGCCTGGGCTCCACAGGGCTTGTGCTTCGGGCCTGTCGAGCACGACTTTGCCGAATCGCTCGAGCTTCCGACCTGCCCCTGAATCGAGCAACGCGTAGTCGCCGAAGCCCGGCGTCTCGATGAGCGTGATCTTTCGCGGTGCAGAAGCTGTCATCGAACCGTAAGCGCTCCACACGCGTTGCCGGAAGCGGACCCCAGTCCACAAGAGCGAACGTCTGATCCTAGAACCTGAACCCTCAAACCTCAGCCGATATCCTCGACCTCGACCGGTCCGCCGCCTTTGATGCGCTGCGCCAGCGACGCCTCCAGGAACATATCGATATCGCCGTCGAGTACCGCGTCCGGATTGGTCGACGTCTCGCCCGTGCGCAGGTCCTTGACCATCTGGTAGGGCTGCAGAACGTAGGAGCGGATCTGATGCCCCCAGCCGATCTCCGTCTTGGAGGCGGCCTCTGCATTCGCTTTTTCCTCGCGCGCCTTCAATTCGCGCTCGTAAAGCCGGGACTTCAACATCGCCCACGCAATCGCGCGGTTCTTGATCTGGCTGCGTTCCTGCTGCGAGGCGACGACGATGCCGGTTGGCATGTGCGTGATGCGGACCGCCGAGTCGGTGGTATTGACGTGCTGGCCGCCCGCGCCCGACGCGCGATAGGTGTCGATCCTGCAATCGCTCTCGTTGATCTGGATGTCGA
>CAZDNY010000053.1:5508-10627 GCA_964506885.1 uncultured Hyphomicrobiaceae bacterium
CCCGACGCGCGATAGGTGTCGATCCTGCAATCGCTCTCGTTGATCTGGATGTCGATCTCGTCGTCGATCACCGGGAACACCCACACGGAGGCAAAAGAGGTGTGGCGGCGCGCATTGGAATCGTAGGGCGATATGCGCACCAGACGATGCACACCCGACTCCGTCTTCAGCCATCCGTAGGCGTTCTCGCCCTTGACTTCCAGCGTCGCCGACTTGAGACCGGCTTCCTCGCCCGCACTCGCCTCCACCATTGTCACCTTGTAGCCACGCTGCTCCGCCCAGCGCGCATACATGCGCGTCAGCATCTCGGCCCAGTCCTGGCTTTCGGTACCGCCCGCGCCGGCGTGAATCTCGACATACGTATCGTTGCCGTCCGCCTCGCCGTTGAGCAGCGCTTCGACCGAGCGGCGCTGTGCGTCCTCGCTCAGCGCCTTCAGCGCGCTCTCGCCTTCACTGACGCTCGCCTCATCATCCTCGGCTTCGCCCAGTTCGATCAGCGTCACCGCATCGTCGAGATCCTGCTGCAGCGTGCTGACGCTCTTCATCGCCTGCTCGAGCTGCTGGCGCTGGCGCATCACCTTTTGCGCCGACTGAGGGTCGGACCACAGGTTCGGGTCTTCAGCGCGCCGGTTCAGCTCCGCCAGTCGGGCTTCAGCGGTATCCCAGTCAAAGATGCCTCCTCAGGAGGGTCAGCGCCTCCTCGATGGAATCGACGTGCTTCTGGGATTCGGCGCGCATCGCTGCCTCCTGATGATCGTCAGAACTGACGGGAATGGCGCAGATATAGTGGCCCAGCGCGTCCGTGTAAACGTGACTTGGTCGGATTTGCCGACGCGAGCCCTGCGACCGATCGGCCAGAGCGACGGACGACACCCTCAACAGCCGTCGTGTGCACCTACCACAGGCCGCCGCGCCCGCCGGAATAGCCAACGTCACCGCCGTCCCGGCGGGCCGGAGAATAGGCATCTCCGCCGGCAGTGCCGTCCTCGGCAGTGGGATCGGTGAAGCCTATGACGGAATAGGCGTCATCGGGTTCTTCGCCCGGTTTGAACGCTTCGACAACGCTGTCCTTGTCGCCCGCCTCCGAGCGAAGACCGGTCTTCAGGCTGACCCGCACCAGCCGGACGCCGGGCGGCACCCGGAACGGCACCGCCGGCTTGCCTTCCAAGGCCATCTTGACGAAGTCAGCGAAAATCGGCGCAGCGACCTTGCCGCCCGTCTGCCCTTTGCCCATCGGCCGCGGGATGTCGTACCCGACGAAGACTCCGACCACCAGATCGGGCGTAAAGCCGATGAACCAGGCGTCCTTTTCATCGTTGGTCGTGCCGGTCTTGCCCGCCAGCGGCATGCCGAGCTTCTTCAAGGACGTCGCCGTACCGCGCTGGACCACGCCTTCCATGATCGACGTGATCTGGTAGGCGGTGTGGGGGTCGATAATCTGCTTGCGATCGTCGGCCACCACCGGTTCGGGCTGGTTGTTCCAGGCCTCCGCCTTGCAGCCATCACAACCGCGATCGTCATGGCGCCAGACGGTCCGCCCCCAACGATCCTGGATGCGATCGATGAAGGTCGCCTGCACCTGTCGGCCGCCATTGGCAATCATCGCATAGGCGTTGACCATCCGAAGAAGGGTCGTCTCGCCCGCACCCAGCGACATCGCCAGCACTGGCAGCAGGTCGTCGTAAACGCCGAAGCGGCGCGCGTACTCGGTGATGAGCGGCATGCCCATGTCCTGGGCCAGCCGCACCGTCATCTGGTTGCGCGATTTCTCGATGCCGACCCGCAGCGTCGTCGGCCCGTACGATTTTTCCTTGTCGTAGTTCTCAGGCTTCCAGATTTCCTTGCCCGGCCCCTGTTCGATCTCGATGGGGGCGTCCAGGATGATGCTCGTCGGCTTGTAGCCGTTGTCGAGCGCCGCCGCGTAGACGATCGGCTTGAACGAGGATCCCGGCTGACGCCGCGCCTGCACGGCACGATCGAATTGGCTCATGTCGAACGAGAACCCGCCCGCCACGGCCAGCACACGGCCCGTATGCGGGTCCATCGCCACAAGGCCTCCGGAAACCTCCGGAATCTGCATCAACGACCACGCGCCCGCCTGCTTCTCGGGATCGTCAGGTGCCACATAGATGACGTCACCAACCGCCAGCACATCACCAACAGATTTGGGCGCCGCGCCGTTCTCCCCCTTCTTGGCCCATTTCACCGCATCCAGGCCGATTTCGACCGCCTCGCGCTTGTCGATGAGCGCGCCGTCCTGGCGTCGCGCCGGCTTCAATCCGACGATGGCCTTGCTCTTTTGTGCGTCGAGCACGACGCCCAGCCGCCAGGGATAGATGTCTTCCGGCCCGTCGATTTCGGCAAGTGCCTTGCCCCAGTCACCGGCGATATCGATCTGCTTGACCGGCCCGCGCCAGCCCTTGCGCCGGTCGAACTCGACCAGACCGTTGGCCAGCGCCTTGCGCGCGTACCCCTGCAGTTCCGGATCGAGCGTCGTACGAACCGAAAGCCCACCACCGTAGAGCTTGTCTTCGCCGTATTTCGCGAGCAGCGACCGGCGAACTTCCTCGGCGAAGAACTCCGCCGCGAAGATATGCGCACCAAACGGCCGCAGATTGACCTTGAGCGGCTTCTTCTTGGCTTCTGCGGCGACCTCGGCCGTGATGTAGCCGTTCTCCCACATCTGCCCGATGATCCAGTTGCGCCGCTCCGTCGCGCGCTGCGTGTGCTTGAAGGGATGGTAATTATTGGGCGCCTTCGGCAGCGCGGCAAGATACGCTGCTTCCTCTATGGTGAGATCCTTCAGCTCTTTGCTGAAGTAGTTGAGACCCGCGGCGGCCACGCCGTACGAGCCCAGACCCAGATAGATCTCGTTGAGATAGAGTTCCAGGATCTTGTCCTTGGTGTACGCACGCTCGATGCGCACCGCCAGGATCGCCTCCTTGATCTTGCGGTCGAAGGTCCGGTCCGACGTCAGCAGGAAGTTCTTCGCCACCTGCTGGGTGATTGTCGAGGCACCCTGGATGCTGCCGTGCCCTGTGATCTTGCGCTCTGCATATTTTATCGCTGCACGCGCAACGCCGGTCATGTCGATGCCGCCGTGTTCGTAGAAGCGGCGGTCTTCAGCCGACAGGAAGGCGGCGATCAGGAGTTTCGGAATCGTGTTGATGGGAACGAAGATGCGCCGTTCGCGCGCGTACTCCGCGATCAGCGATCCATCATGGGCATGGATGCGCGTCATCACCGGCGGCTCGTACTTGGCCAGGCTCTCGTAGTCGGGAAGATCGTGCGAGGCGCGATAGATCATGAAGCCCACGGCCGCCGAGGCAATCACGAACAAGAACACGCCCGTGCCGAAGCTCCAGCCCAGAAAGCTCAAGAGCAGGCTTCTGCGACGCCGTTTGGGTCGGGGCGCCGGCGGTGGCACGGTGGGGCTTCTCATGGATCTCGGTCTAACGTCCGCTCAACGGATATCCCAGTGGGCCGGTCAGCTCTTGCCAATTCAGCTCGTTGAATGAAGAAACAGTCGCACTAAGGCACCGGCAACGACACGCGAGCTGCCGGAACGCAAACCATTGTAATGCCCCCCCGGCGCTTTTCATACAGACGATTGCTGCGATGCACGAACCTGTCATAGTTGGCAAGTTAATCTAGCAGGGAATGTGGCAGCACGTCGTCGCCTCGGCTCACAGGCTGTCCACATGGGCGACATGGACCCGTTGCAACCGCCCCAACCCCTACCGCCCCGACCGCGCCGTCCGCCGGTCAAAAAACGCATCGATCGCCGCAACGATTGCACCGGCCACTTTCGACTGCCATTCCGCCTGACGCATCTGCCGGGCGTCGGCCTCGTTGCTGATATAGCCGAGCTCGACCAGGACCGACGGCGCATGCGTTTGTTTCAGCACGCGGAAAGCCGCGGATCGTTGTGGATCGCGCGAAAGCGACACCGACTTCTTCAGGCGCGCAACCAGAAGATTGGAGAAATCCGTTGAAAAATTTGACGTTTCTCGCTTCATAAGGTCGATGAGGATGCTGCGAACCTGTTCGTTCTCTTCGGCAAGCGCAGCGCTCTCGATGCCGGCCACCTGATCGGACGCATTCTCTTTCTCGGCCATCAGCCGCGCCTGCTCGTCCGACGCCCGCTCCGACAGCGTATAGACGGTCGCGCCCCGGACAACCGGCGCATAAGCCTTCGAGGCCAAAGAGTCGGCATGAATCGAGATGAATAGGTCCGCACCGGCCTCCCGCGACATATCAACTCGTTGATCCAGAGACACAAAAACGTCGCGCGTGCGGGTCATTGCGACGCGGTACCGGCCGGTTGCCTTGAGCCGGCGCTGCAACCGCTGGGCGACGTCCATGACGATCTTTTTTTCCAGAACGTTGTCGACGCCCACGGCGCCTGGGTCGATCCCGCCATGCCCCGGGTCGATGACCACGAGCGGTTTCTTGCTGCCTCCCCGCGTGCCGCCCAGCTGATCGTCGAAAACGGCTGGACGCGAGCGCGGTGCCGCCGCGGCTTTGCTGGCCGCCCCTGTCCCAGCGCCGAATTCGGCCGCTGAAATCTCGACCAGGTCCATTTCCAACGCCACCGAACCGTCTGCACCCGAAGCGGTCATGCGCGCCCCGTCAATGCGCACCGGACCGCTGGCATCGAGTACGACACGCCCCTTGTTTTCCGCGAAAAGACCGAACCGGAATGCTGAAATCAGCCCAGCGGTCGACTGTCCGGTACCATCCGGCAGCCGGAAGGTCACGTCGGGCAGATCGATGATCACGCGATACGGGTTGGCCAGCGTGAAAATCTCCGCGCGCACGCCTGCACTGAGCGACATCTCGACCCGCGTCTTGCCCGCAGCCGCCGAAACCCGCACATCCCGCACTTCGGCTGTCTTGCTACGGGGTGCGCTGCTACCCGCCTTGGGAGAAGCAGCGCCGCCTTCGGTACCGCCCCGCTGTTCGGCCCTTTCCCGCGACGCATCCGCGGCCGCAGCCGGCTGCGGACCGCCAGACTTGTCAGGCAAGGCCGCACCCGGACCGGAGTTTCGCTTGATCACCGTGTCGAAAAGCGATTTGCCATCAGGCGATTGTGCCAGGGCGGCGGGCCAGGCGGGCG
>CAZDNY010000053.1:10637-11562 GCA_964506885.1 uncultured Hyphomicrobiaceae bacterium
AGGAGACGTGACATGCCGCCAGCACCAAAATGCACAATTTCAATATATGTTGTAATTTTGGCACACGAATGCCGAGACCGCGCCAAGTGCGACGACGGCCGGGCGACACGCCGATCCTCATGCGCGCTGTTTCCGTCACCTCACCCCGCGACGTCTGCCCCATAAACTTATGACAATTTAGACTTTTTTGTCATTTGGCCGCTATCCAACTGAGCTGCGCCCAATGTTTTCACGGCGTGACTCGCTTATATCACCCTTGCCATCGAATGGGTGAACCCGTACAAGTTTGTGTCGCTCTGTGGCGACTGTGTACGTCTCGATTTGACGCCTGGAGATTGCCCGCAAGCCTCACGCAACGGCATGGCGGGGCACCGGGAGAGGCATTGGCGCGCGCGGTTCTACTGTTCTGCACGCTCTTGCCAACTCGGCAGTCGCTCCGGCTATCAGGTTAAGACCCTAGCGGTTCCACGGACCGTGTGTTGTCAGACTGGCCGATGGCCACTCCCGGGGCGCGTTGCGCTGTGCTGGTCCCGAACCGGCCGAAATCGGGAAAGATCGGAAGGCCGTGTGTGCTGGCGCACGCAAACTGGAGCATGCTCTGATAGCGCCGCCTGAAGCGGCAATGCGATCAGCAGCGGTTTGGCTCCAGGACCTAAGCGGGCACGGTGCGCCCGTGTGAATGAAGAGGCTACCAATCGAGCCTCGCCGAATTCATGCCGCAGCCGGTATCGGCTCGGTCCGGCTGGTGCCGGTACGCCCGTGCCCATGGCGCTGACGACCGCATCCAGCCTTCCAAGAGACAGGACATGCCAGATATCCGCATGTATCGCCATCAGCTGACGCAAGCCCCACGGGCTGCGGTTTTGCGCGTGCCGGCCACAGCCGGAACCGGCTGGCCAACCTGTGGAAGCGGTGGCGGTGGCAT
>CAZDNY010000054.1:0-11522 GCA_964506885.1 uncultured Hyphomicrobiaceae bacterium
CATGAGCTTTAACGACTACACGGCAGAATCCATCGAGGTGCTCAACGGGCTGGACACCGGTTTCGCACCGCCGCGCACCGGCGAACCGCAAGGCCGCTTCCCACACCGCAAGCCCCAACGCTTAGCGCCGGGCCTCACGCGTTGTGGACACGCCTTGCCTCACATATCGCCTGTCAAGCGCCCGGCGGCATCCAGAAGCGGCGCCGGGGCATCCGTATCGACGTAGTCTTCTGCCGCAATGGGCATGCCATAAAGGTAGCCCTGAAGATAATCGATGCCGGCGTCGGCCAGCATACGCGCCGTATCCACGTCACCGACCCACTCCGCAACCGTCTTCATCCCGAATGAGCCGGCGATCTCGACCATGGTGTTGATGAAGACCTGGTCCGAGCTGTCGTCGAGCAGGTTCTTCACGAAGGTGCCGTCGATCTTGACCATGTCGACGTCGAGCCGCTTCAGGTTTTTGAAGGACGTATAGCCTGCGCCGAAATCATCGATTGCGACCTGGCACCCCATGTCTTTGAGGCAATCGACGAAGTGGGCCGACTGGTCGATATCCTGAATGGCCGCTGTTTCCGTAATCTCGATCGTCAGACGCTCGGTGAGCGAACGCTCCCGTTCCGTCAACTCGGACAGGCTTACCAGCCAGTCCTTGTCCGCCGAAGTCAAGCCCGAGACGTTGAGTGACATGCGCAGGCGCGGATGCACGCGCAGCAGATCGACAGCCAGTTCAAGCGTACGCCTGTCGATCAGGCGCGCCATGCCGAGCTGCTCGGCAACCGAAATGAATTCGCCTGCCGAAACGATGCTCCCATCCGCCTTGTGCATGCGTAACAGGCATTCGTAGAGTTTGGGAACGTGCGTGTTGGCGTCGACGATCGGCTGCAGCACGAGCCGCATGCGATTTTCATCGAGCGCGGAGATCACCTCGTCCGCCACCGACATCGAGCGCTGCCGCACCGTTTCGCGCGTCGGACTGGGCTGATAGGCCATGAAGCAGTCGAACCGCTTGGCACGCGCCCGGTCGAGCGCCTGCAGCGCGCAGCTCATTGCGTGATGAACCGTCGAGGCCTGATCGGGCACCACCACCCCGCCGATCGAGACCGTCGCCGTCAGCGGGCAGGCCGTCGTGCGGATCGACGCGCCGCGCACCGCCTTCATGAAGCGATCGGCAGCGATCTGCATCGCCCCCGGTCCGCAGTCGTTGATCACCACGCCGAATTTGTTCGACGAGTAGCGCCCGAGCGTGTCGCCCGCACGCAGCTTCTCCTTGATGAGACGGCCCACCGCCGCGATCACCTCATCGCCGACGTCGAAGCCGAATGTCTCGTTGACCACCGACAGGTTGTTGATCGAGATGATCATGAACGCCGACGAGGTATGGTTGCGCGTGGAGCGGGCGATCACCGCGCCCAGCGCCTCGGTCAGGCGAATGCGATTGAGCTGGCCGGTCAGTTCGTCGTGATCGGAGTGGTAGACGAGCCGCTGATCCTCGAAATACTGATCATTGATCACGCGCAGCACACCGCGTGCGCGCAGCGGCTTACCATCATCGCCCGGCCAGAAGCGTCCATGATCCTCGATCCATACCGAGACGCTCGAGCGTCGCCCGCCGGGTTGAAACCTGTACTGGATGCGGTAGGGAACACCGCGCTCGGATTCTTCCGAAAACCGGTTCGAGATGGCCTCCAGCCGCCGCCCGATGTGCTCGGCTGCGATCAGGCCGTTGAAATCGTGCCCCTTGGCGATGGCATCGAAGCTGGGCACACGCAGCACCTCGACGGCGTTGCTCTCCCACTCGATCTGATCGGAAGCGATATCCCAGATGTAGGCGGTTTCCTCGACGCTCGACAAAATGCCGACAAGGTCGAGAGCCTCCGACTCCACAGCCGGGGCCTCAAGGTCCCTGTTCGCGGCATCCGTCATGGATTGCGCGTCGATGGCCAACGGTTTGTCCGGCACTCTGGGCGTCCCAGTTTCCCTGCACCGGCAGTATCGTGCAGCCCCCGCTCTGCGAAAGCCACCGCCACCGGATTCATTCAACGCCTAAAACTACGGCCAAATTTACTAACAAGCCTTAAAATCTTGCTGCCCTGCATGGATCATCCTAACCGGCATCGGCAACAAGAAAAACGGGCGGTGCCGAACTGCACCACCCGTCCTCATGACACAGGTTGTATCGCGAAGTCCTAGCCGTCCATGCCGCCGAAGCCGATATCGCGCCGCGCGACACGAATGCCGATCGTATAACCGGCCACGACGTCGATCAGCGTCGCCACCATGATGGTAAAGAAGACCGAGGTGAAGGCCTGGTCGACGAGCAGGAACTCGATCAGACAGGCGATGAACACCAGCATCGAAAAGCCGTGATCCAGCAGCGAGGCGGTCGAAGTGTAGGTGGCCTTTAGGATTTCCACGAACAGCAGGATCAAGGTCACCAGGATGATCAGGTCGCCCCAGTTGAACGACCAGCGCGCATCACCGCGCACCGATGGCAGCGAGAAGATTTCGTTGCGCAGCCCGTAATCGGGTGCCGCACCGCCGCCGACCAGCACGATGAGGTTGTACATGATGAACGCGATGATCATCAGCGGAATGGCTCTGAGCGACATGGGTTCTCCCCCCTGTTGGACCTGGGTTTCCGCCTTAACGCGGGATTATGACGATTTCACCGCAAACAAAGCGGCGCCATCGCGGCGGATTTCCAAGACCATATCCGAAGACGCTAGCGTCAAAGGAAAAATCCACCCGCGCGGCGGACGCTAGCATGAGCCAGGGTGCATAGGCCAGCATGCGGAATGAGGCGCATGCCGCCGCGGGGCCGGTCCGCCAACGCCGTCAGAAAAGGCTCAGACGTCGGCCTTCGGCGCCAGGATCTGGCGGCCCCGGTACTTGCCCGACTTCAGGTCGATGTGGTGGGGACGGCGGCGCTCGCCCGACTCCTTGTCTTCCACGTAGGTCGGCGCCGAAAGCGAATCGTGCGCACGGCGCTGCCCGCGCTTCATCGGCGATACTTTTTTCCTCGGAACGGCCATCGGAACACTCCATTCATGGCAAAGCGCCCGCAATGCCCCTGTTCCCGAAACCGGACAGAAGCCATCAGCAGCGCTATAAATCTTGAATTTCCAGACAGTTAGCGCCCGCACTTCCGCGGCGCTCGCTGCTCTCCGGAACGCTTAAGCGCGCCTTATACTGGCAAAGCCGGCCAAACGCCAGTCCTCTCAGCGCTTATCGCGACGGCAGGACACAGGAGGCCGCACTGCGCGCCACGCGCATCCGCGCCATAATGGTGTGAGACAGCCGCGTGACGCCGCGGCCCGGCTTGCCGGCCACGCGCACCAGCGGATTTGGAAGGGAGACCGCCAGCAATGCGGCCTGCTGCCGCGACAAGCGCGCTGCTGATCGGCCGAAATGATGCCGCGCCGCCGCTTCCGCCCCGAACACGCCGGGACCCCACTCCACGATATTGAGATAGACCTCGAGAATCCGTGACTTCGGCCATATCAATTCGATGGCCAGCGTCAACGGCACCTCCAGCGCCTTGCGCAGATAGCTTTTCGACGGCCAGAGAAACAGGTTCTTGGCCACCTGCATGGTGATCGTCGACGCCCCACGCGGCACGCCCCCGCGCGCCCGCTGGATCGCAGCCAGAACCTCGCGTGGGTCGATTCCCCAGTGCTGGCAAAAGCGCCCGTCCTCCGAAACGATGACAGCACGCTGCAGATTGGCGGAAATCTTCGACAGCGGCACCCATCTCCGCTCGATTTTCGTGCCCGTTACCGCCTGCCACGCGATCAGCGTCGAACCCGGCGGATCGACGAACCGGAACAGCACGATCAGCGCCAGCATGGCCGCGAACCACACCGCGAATACCAGCGCGCCCCAGCGGAACGCACGGCGGACGTAGAAGCCTAAGCCACGCTGCCTCGCCCTGTCCGTCGCAGGTGCGCGGGCCTCCAGCCCTGTGGCACTTTCGCCCGCCGTCGCAACGGCCGAAACGCCCGGGAAGGCGGCAACCCCGGACGAACCCACGCCGACAGATGACAACACTGCGCCAAAACCGGCCGGCCCGCCCCCCGCACTCGCCGCATTCGGCGCTGGCACTGCACCCCCTTCTGGCGCGCGCACTGCCGCACCCGTCGAAGGCGCAGGCGCAGGCGCGGGCGCGGGTCGTCCCGACAGCACGCGATCACCTGGCCGGAACGCAAAAACATCGCACGTACGGGCTTGCCTAACCGGACGCGCAGCCGTCACCGGCACCAGCAGCGGTGGCCAGTGGGCCGCGCTGACCGGGACACCACGTACCGCACACCGGGCCACAGCCACGGCATTTAAAGCCGCGCGCCGCGCCGGGTTCGGCGGCGCACCGACCGGGCCTGAGCCCGCCGACGCCGCCAGCGCACGGACCACCTCGACGCTGGCCGCGCTCACACGTGTACCGCGCACCTCTCCGCCGATGGCGGCAGACGGCCGGTCATGCGCGTCACCTGACTTGTCCTGCTCGTGCATGCTGTCCTTGCGCGACGCCGATGCTATACCCCGCTTGCAACGCCGAAACCTGCCGCCATCGGGACGCCACCTTCCAGGATCCCGGCGCACCAAGGCGGTGCCACATCACCGTCCCGACCCTCTCGCCACACCTATTAGAGCACCGATGACGTTCGCGCAAAAACTTGACCAGGCCGCCCAGGCGACCGAAAGGCGCCTCGCCGAACTCCTCGACGAGATGGCGCCGCAAGACGCGACATCTCCCCGCCTGGTCGACGCCATGCGCCACGCCCTGCTTGGCGGCGGCAAGCGTTTCCGGCCTTTCCTCGTCCTGGAAAGCGCACGGCTCTTCGGCCTTGCCGACGAGGCTGCGCTGGAGACCGCCTGCGCGCTCGAGTGCGTGCATTGCTACTCTTTGGCCCACGACGACTTGCCGGCCATGGACAACGACACACTGCGCCGTGGTCGCCCGACCGTGTGGCACGCCTATGACGAGTGGACTGCAATCCTCGCGGGAGACGCCCTTTTGACGCTGGCTTTCGAGATCATTGCGCGCGACGAGATCCACGCCGACCCTGCCGTCCGCGCCATCCTCGTTCGAGAAATTGCCAAGGCCTCGGGCGCCGTCGGCATGGTGGGCGGACAGGCGCTCGATCTGGAGGCCGAGAAGTCCGGTCATGACGCCGCGCACACACGCGAATCGATCCGCCGCCTGCAGAGCATGAAGACCGGTGCCCTCATCCGCTTTGCCTGCATGGCCGGAGCCATTCTCGCCGCCGCCCCCGATGAAGACCGCAACCGGCTGGCCCGATACGGCGACACGCTGGGCTTCGCCTTCCAGATCGCCGATGATCTGCTCGATGTGGAAGGCACGGCAGAGGAGGTCGGCAAGGCGGTGGCCAAGGACGCCGGCGCCGGCAAGGCCACGCTGGTCTCTTTGATGGGGCTCGAACCCGCGCGCCAGAAGCTTGCCGAACTCGAACAAGAAGCGATCGCGCTCATGGGGCACTACGGTGAGCGCGGCACCACGCTCGCCCAGGCAGCATCGTTCGTCGTCAACCGCCGGAGCTGACCGCCGAAGTCACGGGCCTTGGCTTCTCGCTGAGCGAGCCCAGTACGAACCCGGCAAGAGACAGCCCTATTGCCGCAAATCCGATCACCGGCGCCGACACGTCCTGCAAACCCAGTGCTGCCTTCAGCGGCCCGAGTCCCGCAAGGGCCGAGAATCCCAGGATCAGCGCCGCCAATGCGCCCCGCCGCGTCGCCCGCGGCCAGTAGGCGCCGCCCGCCAGCAGCACGATGCCCGAGCAGAAATAGATCGAGCCCGACACAGCCAGGTAGTCCCAGATATCCTCGCCGCCCTGGTAGATCAGTCCCCAATAGATCTCGTAGGTCGCAATCGCCACGATCGCGATCCGCGTCGCCCGCATCTGGAACGGCGCATCGTCGTGGCGCCCGGTCAGCGGCCCCAGAATGTCGCGCGCGATGATCGACGACCAGCAGAACAGATAGCTGTCCTGCGTCGACATGAAGGAAGCGAACATCGCCACCGCAAGCAGGCCGACAAACCAGCCCGGTAGCGCTTGCCCTAGCATCACCGGCGTCGCCACCAGATCGCCGTCACGGCCATGCGTACCGAGCGCCCGCCGCCTCGCTTCCCGACCCTGCGAAATAGGCGATCGCGATGACACCCAGAAACGCCGGCAGCACCATGCGGCCCATGAAGATCACCGACGCGATGAGATAGGTGCGCGAGACATCGCGCTCATCACGGATGCACAAGGCCCGCGACAGCGCAGTGGGCCAGATCGCCGAGGACACCACGCCCGCCACCAGCACCATCCACATCATGTAGGTGATGCCGAAGTTGTCGTTGGCGACCGGGTTGAAACCGCCCTCTCCTTTCTTCTCCGCCACCGCGCTCACGACCGTCTCGAACGGAACCACCAACAGCAAAGCCGCGATCGCTACCGTCACGCCCAGCGCCAGCAGCACGAACTGGAAAACGTCCGTGGCCACCACCGAGCGCATGCCGCCGAGCCCCGTGTAGAGGACCGCGACACCGACCAGAGCGACCATCAGCGCGATAACCACCGCCGGCTGGGCTTCCACGCCCAGCAGCGTGATGATGAACAGCGAGGCCACTTTGACGAACAGGCCCATGTTGAGAATGCCGCCCAGCGCCATCACCGCCGCCCCGAGCACCCGCACGTCCTGTCCGTACCGCTGACCGTAATACTCCGGCAACGTCAGCACACCCGACGCCCGGATCGGCTTGACCACGAACCCCGTCAGCCCGACGATGGCGCAGCCAATGAGCCCCGCCACGCCGATATGGAACGCGGCAAAGCCCTCGTTGAAGCCCTTCTGCGCATTATACGCGATGGTGATGAGGCCGATCTCCGTCGCGCCCAGTGTTGCAATCGCCGTTCTCAGATCGAGATCGCGACCCGACACGAAGAATTCCGCCAGGTCGTGCTCACGGCCCGCCTGTTGCCCGCGCACTCTGATGTGGATGAAATAGATCGCCACGACATAGAGCGCGAGCCCCAGCCCGAGCGCCACAAGCGTCGAAGAGGCGATACTGCCCATGTCGCAAAGCCCCCTGCTGCGGCCGCCAATCCCGAATACGGAGCATAGCCGCGTTCGCGCCGCGCGACAGGCACAAAGGCGCAATGTGGCAAACGCAAACGGAAAACGCCCCCGGAACGCGCCGGGGGCGTTTGCATTCTTCGGGTTGCATCACACACACGACGCCGCACCCGACAGGTTGCGCAGCGGCGTTGCCTGACGCCTCAGAACTTGTAGTTGATGCCCACGCGCATGGTGTGGAACGCGTTGTCGAAGTTGGCGGAGTTGCCCAATCCGTCGCGGATCGTCGCATCGCCGAGATCGACGTAGAGATATTCGGCACGCGCCGTCCAGTTGTTGTCGAGCGCCCATTCGACGCCGCCACCGACCGCATAACCGGTCAGCGTTTCGCCGCCGCTGAAACCAAAGCCGACGCCATTTGCCGCAAAATCCATATCGGCCCAGGCCACGCCACCCGTTGCGTAGATCAGCATCCGGTCAGCCGCAAAGCCCGCACGCGCACGCACCGTCGAAAGCCAGTTGAGTTCGCTCGATGCCGACACCGGGCCGACGAGACCCGCAACTCCCGCGGCCGTGTCGTCGACCCAGCCGCCCTGGATGTCGGCTTCCGCGCCGAGCACGAAGTTGCCGAACTGCGCGTTGTAGCCGATCTGCCCGCCACCCAGGAATCCGCTCGGATCGATCGCCGAGATCGTGCCTGCGTTAAGACCGTCGGAAATGATCGTCGGATCGCCGCTGCCCCACGCATAGCCGCCGTTGAGACCGACGTAGAAACCGCGCCACGTGAACAGCCGCACCGGTGGCGATGTGTCGACCGGCTCGGGCGTATAGACACTGCCGCCGAGATCCGCTGCCGACGCAGGTGCACACGCACCCGCCACCACGAGCGCAACGAGCGCCCCCGTTTTCAGCACTTTTGCCATGATCGAATGACCCCTCTTTTTTCAGGCCGAATGCGCAGCAACCAACGACCCGATTGCGGCGGCGATGCGACTGAAAAAAGGCAGCGGAATCACATCGCTGCGACACTTTGCAATATGCTCGCGACGGTTATTCGACAGCGCCGGCCTTTTCCGGCTTTTCGCCCGCGCGGCCAAAACGACGCGCAATATAGTCTTCCACGATCTGTTTGAATTCTGCCGCGATGTTTGGACCACGAAGTGTCATCGCCTTCTGTCCGTCGATAAAGACAGGCGCCGCCGGCTGCTCACCGGTTCCCGGCAGCGAAATGCCGATGTCGGCGTGCTTGGATTCACCCGGCCCGTTCACGATGCAGCCCATGACGGCGAGATTGAGCGTCTCCACGCCCGGGTACTGCCGCCGCCATTCCGGCATGCGCTCACGGATCATCGTTTCAACGTCGCGGGCCAGTTCCTGGAACACCGTCGAGGTCGTGCGCCCGCACCCCGGACATGCGGCAACGATGGGCACGAACGAACGCAGCCCCATCGTCTGCAGGATTTCCTGCGCGACCTTCACCTCCAGCGTTCGATCACCACCCGGTTCAGGTGTCAGAGATACGCGGATCGTGTCGCCGATCCCCTGCTGCAGCAGCACCGCCATTGCAGCCGTCGAAGCAACGATGCCTTTCGAGCCCATCCCCGCCTCGGTGAGCCCCAGGTGCAAGGCATACGAACACCGCCCCGCCAGCATCGAATAGACGCTGATGAGATCCTGCACCGCCGAGACCTTGGCCGAGATGACGATGCGGTCGGCGCCGAGCCCCAGCGCCTCCGCACGTTCCGCCGACAACAATGCCGATTGCACGATCGCTTCGTGCATCACCGCGCGCGCATCCTTCGGCTCGGCCGAGCGCGCATTCTCATCCATCAGGTGGGTCAGCAGTTCCTGGTCGAGCGACCCCCAGTTGACACCGATCCGCACCGGCTTGCCGTACTTCAGCGCCAGATCGATGATGTCGCCGAACTGACGGTCCTTCTTCGCCTTGAAGCCGACGTTGCCGGGATTGATCCGGTATTTGTCCAGCGCCTGCGCCGCCGCCGGGTTCTCGCTCAGCAGCTTGTGGCCGATGTAATGGAAGTCGCCGACGATCGGCACGCTCACGCCCTGCGCGCGAAGCTTCTCCACGATATGCGGCACCGCCTTGGCCGCCTCGTCGCGATCGACTGTAATGCGCACCAGCTCCGATCCGGCCCGCGCCAGCGCCGCCACCTGGGAAACGGTCGCGGCGATGTCGGCGGTATCGGTATTCGTCATGGACTGCACGACGACCGGGTGTGCCCCACCCATCGTGACCGTGCCGATGCGCACCGGCGTCGCCTCGCGCCGCGCAATCGTGAATGTTGGTTGAGGCTTGCTCATGTCGGAAAGTTGCCTCGTTGCCGTTAACCAGATCCACCCGCGATCAAAGCCTGATCACCAATCGCGGGCTTGCCTCTCCTGCAATACCCCACCCGCCCGCATCATGCCACCGGAGTAAAAGCGCCAAGGCACAGCCGCGCGGCATCGCGTGTCGCCCCCGGCGGTCAATCCCGGCCGGACACGCGGGCCCGTATCAGCGATGCCAGCGCCAGCACCGCCAGCACCAGGACGATTGCCGGCCCGCCCGGCGCATCGCTGCGCGCCGACAGCAAAAGACCGGCCACCACCCCGACTACCGCCACCAGAGCCGTCACCACCACCATCTGCTCCGGCGTCCGCACGAAGGGACGCGCGGCAGCCGCGGGAACGACAAGGAACGCAATCACCAGGAGGATGCCGAGGATCTTGATCGCAATCGCGATCGTCATGGCGAGCAGCAGCATGAAGACCGCCTTGATGCGCGTGCCCGCGACCCCCTCGGCGACAGCCAGTTCCTCGTGCACGGCGAGCCTCAGCATCGGTTGCCAGATGAAATACAGCACGCCCAGCACCAGCGCCCCGCCGCCGTAGATCCATACCAGATCGGCACCCGTCACCGCGAAGATGTCGCCGAACAGATAGCCCAGCAGATCGACCGAGGGCCCCGCGACCAGGGCCGCCGCGATGATACCGGCCGCCAGCGATCCGTGATGCAGGAGCCCCAGCACCGAATCCAGCGGCAGCACGTGCTGGCGCGACAGCAGCAAGATGAGCAGCGCCGCCAGCACCGCGACGACCAGCACCGACACCGTCAGGCTGCTCCCCACCGCCAGCGAAAGCGCGACACCCAGCAGGCTGGCCTGGGCCATCGTCTCACCGAAGTAGGCCATGCGCTGCCACACCACCAGCGCCCCGAGGGGCGCGGCCACCAGTGCCAGTCCCAAGGCCGCCGCAAGCGCGCGCACGAAGAAGGGCTCGAGCATGTCAGCCGTCCTCGCCTCTGTCCGACCCGGCCGGTTTGTCAGCCCGCGACATCGACGTCTGCGGATCGTATGATCCCGCGCCGCTTGCGCCATCCACGGCATCGGGTCGCGCCTGCGGCGCAGCGTCGTGCCCGGGCAGCAGCCGGCCGGACAAATCGTGGGCATGGTCGTGATGGTGTTCGTAGACTGCGAACGCGCGCGCCATCTCCGCACCGAACAGTTTTACGTACTCGGGATGCTTGGCCACTGTGGTTGGCACGCCCGAGCAGCAAACATGCTGGTTGAGACACAACACACGGTCGCTGGCCGCCATCACGACGTGCAGATCGTGGCTGACCAGCAGCACACCGAAGCCACGCTCAGACCTGAGCCGCCCGATCAGCGTGTAGAGCTCCGCCTCTCCGGTTGCGTCGACACCGCGCACCGGTTCATCCAGCACCAGCAGGTTAGGCCGTCTGAGCAGCGCCCGCGCCAGCACGACGCGCTGCCCCTCCCCGCCCGACAGCCGCGCCAGCTGCCGGTCGATCACATGCTGGGCGCCGACATCCTTCAACACGGCGGCAATATCGTCACGTCCGACCTCGAGCCCGAGCGACAAGAACCGCTGCACCGTCATTGGTAACGCCCGGTCGATGTCGAAACGCTGCGGCACGTAGCCGATGCGCAGATCCCCACGCCGCACGATCGTCCCGCCATCGGGCTTTTGAAGACCAAGAAGCACACGCACCAGGGTCGTCTTGCCAGCACCGTTGGGACCGATGAGAGTCACGATCTCGCCGGTCACCAGATCGATGTCCACACTCTCCAGGATTGTTCGGCCGCCGCGTGCGAGCCTGAGCCCGCGCGCCGAGATGAGCGCTGACGGATCGGGTGCAATTGCCGGTCCATGCTCATGGCCATGCCCGTGATGATCATGGTGAGCGTGATCGCCGTGCGCGTGCCCGCAGCACGCATCACCGCTTTCGCCGCGCGGAGCGCCAGCTTCGCCCGCAGCAGGCCCGGTGCCCTCGCGATGTCCCGGCGCATGCCGCTGGCCCGGTCCGGCCTCGCCCGGCCGTCCCGTTTGCGCGCGTTCCGGCTTCGACATTTCTATCCTGCTCCACCGCGCTTCGGGTCCGCAGCACACTGCGCACACAACCCGGAGACTTCGACGAACTT
>CAZDNY010000055.1:0-11485 GCA_964506885.1 uncultured Hyphomicrobiaceae bacterium
TCGATGTCGTCATCACGACGGGCGGCACCGGCTTCACCGGGCGCGACGTCACGCCGGAGGCGGTCAAACCGCTGTTCGAGAAGGAGATCGACGGCTTCTCGACAATCTTCCACATGCTCTCCTATCAGAAGATCGAAACGTCCACGATCCAGTCGCGCGCCTGCGGCGGGGTCGCGCACGGCACCTATATCTTCTGCCTGCCAGGCTCGCCGGGCGCGTGCAAGGACGCCTGGCACGGGATCCTGAAGTACCAGCTCGACAACCGGCACCGGCCCTGCAACTTCGTGGAGATCATGCCGCGCCTGGAAGAGCACCGGCGCGGCGGCGCATGACGTCGATCACGCTGAAGGCCGCCAGAAGTACAGGCAATGGCAGGCGGCTTGAAAACTCATCAGGTCATAGATCCGTGCGGGCGCGCAGGATCACGCCAATCTCGCGCAGCGATTGTGCCTGATCGAAAGTCGCCAGCGCGACCTGGCCGCCCAGCGCCATTGCGAAACCGGCAACCATGACGATCACTCCGACGACGACGGCGGCGGGCAGTCCGAGCATGGTCCCCGCCACGCCCACGGAGATGCCGATCGCTCCCAGAACGGCAAGGGCGAGCCCTGCAGCGACGGCGATCCACCCCAGCCAGGTCAGAAGATGTGCGATCAGCCGGGCGCCGCGATAGCGCGGCTCGAACTGGATTTGCTCGTCCAGCTCCGCCAGTTCGCGCGCGCGGCGGGCGACCACTTCGGGCAAACGCATGGCATCGTCACCGTCGCGGACTGATACGGTATCGGCGCTCGTTTGCGATTGCGGGGAAGGTTGGCGCGCGGGCTGGCGTTGTGGCTGTTGCGGCTGAGCGCCTCCGGGGCGCTGCGTGGTGAGATCGTGGTGTGCGAGTTCACCCAGACGGATGCGCGGGCTTGCCGTGCGGTCTGCTGACGCCGGTCGCGTGGCTGGCGGTGGTCCGGATTGCGGTTGATGTGCCGAGGACTGCTGGTGCGGGTGGTGTGAAGCCGGCGACGGCGCCGGCTGGCGCGGCGGCGGCGTGGAGATCCGCATGAGACCGGCCGCGGCAGCCTCGCCTTCGGGCGTGTCGGCGAAGACATCAGCGAGGTAGCGGTAATACTGGGCCGCGCGTTCGTGATCGCCGGCCATCTCGGCGCGATATCCCGCCTCGAGATATTGGGCGGGCGTATAGGTCTGCGGCTGCGGTGACATGCGGCTTGGTCATCCGAATGGAAAGATGGCGCATGTTAGCACTTTTGCGAGCACTTGTCCGTTGACCAAACGGCATGACTGTCGGGCTTCTGGAGCGAAAAAGAGCCCGGTGAATTGCGTTGGCAGGCTCAGTCGTCGTCATCTTCCTCAGACGGCGGCGTTGGATGAGGGAACGGCGCACTCCAGACATGGCGGTCGAGGTCGAAGGCGAGGCCCTGTTCGGGATCGGCGTCAGTCTGACGGGTGATGGGGAAGATGACGCGGCGCCCCTCGCGGCGAAGCGATCCGGGATAGGTGACGACACGCTGTGATGGCTCACGCACGTCGAGCGGCGAGATGGCCAAGGTCTCGGTATCGAGCTTGAGGACGACCGGCCCGCGCGAACGTCCGGGGTGATGGTCGCGATCGATAATGCCGAACAGATAGACGCAGCCGGCGTCCTCGATCCCGTTGGGCCAAGCCAGATGGGGGAACACGTCGACCGGATAGGTTAAAATCTCGATGGCGCCGTCGGGATGGCGAACGATGATGTCGTTATAGACCCACGGGTCCGCATACTCCGCGCCATAGTCGCGCACCTCGCCGCCGATCTGAAAGTGCCGCCCGTCACGAAGGCACAGGTGCAGCGAGTCCTTGCGGGCGGCTGTCCAGACAACGTCCTCGCGCGTGCGATGCAGCTTCGATGCCTTGATATCGGCGTCGAGACGCGCCATCCAGGCGTCGCACTCGGGCGTGCCGAACTCCGGCATGTCGTCCCCGATCCCGAGCGGCGGACCTGAAAGTTCAAGTTTCGGTTCGGGCGGAGCGTGATCACCGAAATGAAGCCGCGCGCGGCTCGGGTGCCAATTGCGACGCGCCATCTCGAGCCAGAAGCGGTTGCTGCTGCGCTCGGGATTGGCTGCGCCGTAGGCCGGGTTCTTCAGCGCGCGGTAGTCTGCGGCGCTGACGGGAAAGATGCTCTCGTCGCCATGCGCGCGGCGGCGCCATGTCGACGTCGCGACATCGAGCTCGAAGACATTTTCGTTGGGACCATATCCATCGTCGCTTTGGACATTGCCGCCCGTGACGAGGATCGTCGTTTCGCCAACGCGCTCGGCGATGTGACGCGAGATCCAGCCGGGTGCCTCGCCCGACGTCTGCACAGGGGTACATCGCAGTGTCCGCGTGTCGAACTTCAGCACCTGCGTCTCACCGGGGCGGCGCAAATCATGATAGCCGAGCGATCCGATCAGCCAGATGGTGTCACCAATCAGGGTTGCCGAATGGAAGTCGGTCGGCGGGAAGACGTCCCCAGGGTAGAGGTAGATCTCGCGGCGGCCGCCCGGATACTCGACAACGACATCATTGTAGATGCAGAAGTCGGAGTCGTAGGAATCCTCGTGCTCGCCGGCAATGCGGATGACGCGGCCGTCGGGGAGCGCGGTCGAAGTGCGGCCGAAGCGCTCCCAGGACCAGGCCGGTCCCGGGACGCTTTCGCGATAGCTCGAATGTGAGAAATCGCGGCAGACCGCGCCGCCTGTTTGTCGCCAATGCCGCTGGCCGACGTGCTTGCGCAGCGCGTAACCGGTCCACCCGTTCTCGATAGAGAGCGACCACAGCGGGTTGTCGACCCACTCAGGGTGGGTCACGCCATAGCGCGTGCGGGTCGCGGGCGCTGACGGGGTGTCGGCTTCTGTCATGGCGGGCTCGCGTGGTGTCATCCGTCCACCCACATATATCAAGGAGGGCTTAACGAACGCTGAGCGCGCCCAAGGTACCCATCACGCACCGCACTTGGCGAGCTTGCCTTCACGCTTGTTGTATTCCTTCATGACCTTGGAGCTGGAGGCGATGCGACACCAGCTGTAATGCGCGTCGCGCCAGTTGTGCCAGCGATAGCCCATGTAGCCGCATCCCGCCGATGCGTTGCGGTTGTGCTGGGACACCGACTCGCTCGCGTACCAGTCGCAGGTGCCATGATCGGCAGCCTTGGCGGCCGATGCGCTGGTCAGCGTGACAGCCGCCAGACAGGCGGCGAACGTGGACAGCGTGCGAATGATCGGGGTCGTGCGGGTCGTGGACATGGCTCTTGCTCCTTCGTGAACTTGAAAACCGGGTTGCCGGGCCGCCCAAGGGGCCCATGCAGGAGCAGTCGCTGTGTCGGCCAATCGGGTTCGATACTGACGATGCGCCAAAGGCAAAACGCCCGGAGCCAAGGCCCCGGGCGTTTCTCATCAGATCAGGTCTTTGGGCCGTTCGCCTCGTCGGCGTTGCCGCTTCAAGCGGCTTCGGCCTCTTCCGCCTCCGCTTCGGCTTCGGCTTCGGCTGCCTCGGCGGCAGCGCGGCGGCCCTTGGCGCTCTTGGACAGGACGTCCGTGATGCGCTGGACGGCGCCGCGCTCGTCGAGCTTCTCGACGGCGGCGAGTTCACGCGCCATGCGGTCGAGCGCGTCCTCATAGAGCTGACGCTCGGAATAGGACTGCTCGGGCTGGGCCTCGGAACGGTAGAGGTCGCGGACCACTTCGGCGATCGAAACCAGGCTGCCGGAGTTGATCTTGGCGACGTACTCCTGTGCGCGACGGCTCCACATGGTGCGCTTGACGCGGGCGCGGCCCTTCAGCGTATCCATCGCCTTCTTGACGGTGTCATCCTCCGAAAGCTTGCGCATGCCGACGCTCTCGAGCTTGCCGGTCGGCACGCGCAGCGTCAGCTTCTCCTTCTCGAAGGTGATCACAAACAGCTCCAGTGCGTGACCGGCGATCTCCTGCTCCTCGATGCCAACGATGCGGCCGACACCGTGGGCGGGATAGACCACGTACTCGTTGAGCTTGAAGCCGTGACGCTGGCCCTTCTCCTTGGGCGCCTTGGCCGCGGCCGGAGCGGGCGCGGAAATCTTTTCCGCCGGCGCCGAGGCGGCCGCAACGGCGCGCTGTGCGGCCGGCTTGGCCTTACCTGCACCTGCCTTGGCAGCTGCGGCTACGGCAGGCTTGACCGCTGCCGGCGCCTTCACGGCGGCCGACTTCGCAGCAGGCTTCGCGACCGGGGCCTTCGCAGCCGTTGCTTTCTTGGCGGCAGGCTTCTTGGCGGCAGCCGCAGCCTTCGTTTCGACAGCCTTCACCTCGACCGGCTTCTTGGCCACCGGCTTCTTGGCAACCGCCTTGGAAGCGGCCTTGGCCGCCGGCTTCTTGGTGGCCTTTTCGGTGGTCTTGGACGCCTTCTTGGCGGCAGCGGCAGCCGGCTTCGCCGCCTTGGCCTTGGTCGTCTTGGCCGGGGCCTTGCTGACCGCTGCGGCGGCCTTGGGCGTGCGAACCTTCGACTGTGTCTTATTCTTCTGGGCCATCAGCGTCGTCTCACTCTTTCTACTCGAACCTGGATGCCGGCCCACCCGGCATCTCAGGGCACTACGCGTCCGGTCTCCCGGCCGCGAAAAACCCAAGGCGGACGCACCCAAGCTCCACCCTGGTGTCTCGTCAGCACCGCAGGCGCGCTGTCGCGTGTTGCGCTCGGCAACACCAACTGCCTGCTTGCCATGGCTAAACTGCTCAAGTCATCCGTTCTCGCCAAACCGAACAAAGGCCATTGACGGCGGCGACCGATGCTGGTTGTATGGGCTTGCCGTTGTTATCCAGCAACGCGGAAGTCCGATATGTGTCAGCTCGGCCACAATTGGTAAGACTGTAACACATTCTTCACGCAAAATGAAGTGGTGACGCGCTGCAGCGCGTTCAACCTCTTAATTTTCGGACTCAAGTTTTCGTAATTTTTGCAGCGCAGCACACGTCGCAATCGACGGCGGGCGTTGGATTCACGCGAGAAATTGCCTGAGGCACCGTGGCAGGATCACGGTAAATAAAATTTTGACGCACCCGTGCGGCTGTACCGACCCCGGTGGCACACCGCGACGGGTGGCGACAGTGGGCCGTCTGCTGGCGCGCACCAGCAGCGCACGTCGCGAAAGGAACATGTCACGAAGGCATGCGGGCGAGACGGCCGTTGCGAACGAACCGGCCGACGGGTTCAATCGCCAGCCCCGGGTTTGTCGGAGAAATACTTCTCGAATTTGCCGTCGACGTCCTTGAATTCCTCCGCCTCGGGCAGCGCATCCTTCTTAGCCGTGATGTTGGGCCACTTGTCCGCATACTCGCGATTGACTTCGAGCCATTTCTCCAGGCCGGGCTCGGTATCGGGCTTGATCGCCTCGACCGGACATTCAGGCTCGCACACGCCGCAGTCGATGCACTCGTCGGGATGGATGACGAGCATATTCTCGCCCTCGTAGAAGCAATCGACGGGGCAGACCTCGACGCAGTCGGTGTACTTGCACTTGATGCACTTGTCGTTGACGATGTAGGTCATTGGCTCATATTCCGTTCGAGTTCGGCGTGACGGCTATATAACGGGTTGAGCCGCCCTGCCAAGTCTTGCGCGGCGGGCCGATCGCCACAGCTTCGTGACGGACCCGTGATCACCTCTGCCAGACACCCGTATCTGCGCACGATAGAATCACGTCCGGTGTTCCCTCATGCGCGTCAGCGGCGGCCCCGCCACTCGTCGATCAGACGCCGGTCACGCTTGGTCGGACGACCCGCGCCAGGTTCGCGTTCGGCGGGTTGGGCGGTCGGCGGCCTGTCCACACGCGAGCGGGATTGTGCGCCGGCAACCGGTGCAGAGACAGCCGGCATCACCTCCTCGAACAGGCCCTGGGCCTCGCTGGCCGGTCCGCGGCGTACACCCGCTGCGACGACCTTCAAGATACGGATCTTGCGGCCAACCGAGACGGTAACGACGTCGCCCGGTTTCAAGCCGTGCGCCGGCTTGTCGACCTTGGCCCTGTTGACGCGGACTTTGCCGGAGGTGACGAGCCCGGCTGCCTGGGTCCGCGATTTCACGACACGGGCGAACCAAAGCCACTTGTCGAGCCGCTGGCCGGAGGCGGACGCAGCATCAGTGCGATCCTCGTCAGCCGAAGCGGCCATCAGGGCGCCTTCTCCTTGGATTGCTTGGCCATGGCCTCCTTGAGAGCGCCGAGCTTGGCAAACGGGGAATCGGGATCGATGCCGCCTTTCTTGGCTTGGCGCGGGCCCGAGGAAATCACCTGCGGCGCGCGCGGTTCATCGCGCCGCTTACCGCCGGGCCGGCGTTCCCGATCGCGGTCGCGCTTGGGACGGCCACCCTGTGCGGCATGGTCACGGCCGCCCGTCTGGCGTTCCTTGTCGCGACCATGTTTGCCGCCACGCTCGCGGCGCTGCTGAGGCTCTTGTTGACCGGCAGCGGCGGCCGCATCTGCGGCGGGCGGCGCGGCTGCGGCTTCGGCTTCGGTGGACGGTGTAGGCGCGCCACGTCCCTGGCCGCGGCGTCCGCGGCGGCGGTCGCGCGGCTGGCTCCGGTCGGCGCGGTGACGACGCGGTCGCCAGACCTCGACGAACTGCGGCTCGAGCACGACTTCGGCCCCAGCTTGGGCCTGCGGCACCGTCGCTGCAGACGCCGGTTCGGCAGGCGCCGCCTCGCCGGCAGACTGCGATACGGATGCTTCCCAGGTACCGGACGTTGGTGCGGACTGCGGCTCGGACACGTGCGGCATTTCGGGCGACGCGGCCTCGGCCTCTGCTCCGACAGTTGGCATGTGTGCGGCAGGCGCATCTTGCGCGGGTGCCTCAGTTACCGGAGCGACGGCTGGCTGCTCGCTCTCGGCGTCGGCCGCCGGCGGAGCCCCAGCCTCGACAGCCTGGGCACTTGCAGGTGCCGGCTCTTCTGCCTCGGGTGCGGCTGCCGTCGTAACCGGTCTGCGCTCGACCCAGAAGCCCAACGACTTCAGCACCACCGCCAGTTCATCGGGCGAACAACCCAGAATCGACATCATGTCGGGAACGATGGTGAACCCACCGTCGCCGGTGGCACCGACGGGTGCCTTGTCGCCCGGAGTCTGCGGCCGCCACGCCAGCAGAGGGCGGATCAGATCGGCCAGACGTTCGAGAATGTCGATGCGCACCGCGCGCGGGCCACAGACGTGGAAACCGCAGGCGCGATAGAACGCCTCGGGCGTTGCCGGATCGGACGTCAGCGAGGTCAGGCCGGCGCGCGGCGGCTCGGGCATGGCATCCAGAGACAGGCCGTGCTCGCCGGCATGCTTGAGGGACCACAGCGTCAGCTTCAAATCGGCGGCGGCGGGCTTGAGGAGTATCGGCACGAAAATGTTGAAAGCGCCAAATCGCACGCCATAACGGCGCAGACTGGCGCGGGCCGGCTGATCGAGCGAGCGAATCTCCTCAGCGACCATCTCGCGCTTCAAGACACCGAAACCTTCGACGAGGCGGAAGGCGATGCCGCGCGCCAGGCCCGTCAGATCCTCGGCCTTGGCGAGGTCGACGAGGGGCTTCAACTTGTCGCCCACGAATTCGACGACCCACTGGTCGAGACGCGCCTGCACCTTTTCGCGGTCGGGCACGGACAGATGCTCATCGACGCGGAGGACAACAACGGGCTTCAAAGGATCGTCGGACGGCTCGAGCCGGGCGATTTCTTCGTCGCGCCAGAGAACCGCGCCGTTGCGGCTCAAAGAGAACGCATCGCCCTTGGCAGCGGCAACGCGGCGGGCGCGCATGGCGAGCTCGCGCGACAGCACCTGGGCCGCGGCGTGGCGGGTGGCCTTGCCGTGGACGTCCTCGGAGGTCGTATCAGGCCAGAACTGGAAGCCTTTCAAGCGGCCGACGAAGTGGTTTTCCACCTCGATGGCGCCATCCTCCTTGATGGTGGCGGTCAACTCGTCCTTGTCGCGCATGCCCTTCATGAGAGCACTTGTGCGCCGGTCGACAAAGCGTTGCGTGAGACATTCGTGAAGCGCGTCGGAAAGCTGATCCTCGATCTCGCGGGTACGGCCCTGCCAGTGGGCCGGGTCCTTGAGCCAGTCGGAGCGATTGGACACGAACGTCCAGGTGCGAATGTGGGCGATGCGGTTGGCAAGCGTGTCGATATCGCCGTCGGTGCGATCGGAGAAGGCGACGTGCTTGGCGAACCAGTCCTCGGGGATGCAACCGTCCGGCCCCATCAAGAACTTGTAGAGGGTGCCGATCAGCTCGGCGTGGGAATTGATCGAGATCTTGCGATAGTCGGGCACCTGGCAAACGTCCCAGAGGCGCTCGACGGCGGCCCGGCCGTTCGCCTTGGCCATTACCTCGGGGTCGCGGCTGACGATCTCCAAGACCTCGACGTCGTCGGCGGTGCGGGCGCGCACCAGGCGCTGCTCGCCGGGAATGGCGCGCAGGCTTTCCTGCAGCGCCGCAACACTGGCGTAGTCCAAGTTGCGGTTGCGCCACTGGAGAACCTTGACGCTATCGAATGTGTGATTTTCCAGCCGCTCGATCAGATCAGGATCAAGCGGCGGCACGCCGCCCGTGACACCGAAGGTGCCGTCGTTCATGTGGCGGCCGGCGCGGCCGGCGATCTGGCCCAGTTCGGACGGCGTCAGGTTGCGGTGGGCATGCCCGTCGAACTTGCGCACGGCGGCGAAGGCGACGTGGTCGACATCGAGATTGAGCCCCATGCCGATGGCGTCGGTGGCGACGATGAAGTCGACGTCGCCCGACTGATAGAGCGCAACCTGTGCATTGCGCGTGCGTGGCGACAGGGCGCCCAGAACGACAGCGGCGCCGCCGCGCTGGCGGCGGATCAACTCGGCGATGGCGTAGACGTCGTTGGCGGAGAAGGCGACGACGGCCGAGCGCGTGGGCAGGCGCGTGATCTTCTTTTCGCCGGCATAGGTCAGTTTCGACAGACGCGGGCGGGAGACAAAATTGGCGCCGGGGATGAGATCGGAGATCGCCTCGCGCATGGTTTGCGCACCGAGCAGGAATGTCTCCAGACGGCCGCGCGCATTGAGCAAGCGATCGGTGAAGACATGGCCGCGCTCGGGATCGGCACACAGCTGGATCTCGTCGATGGCGAGGAAATCGACAACGATGTCGCGCGGCATCGCCTCGACGGTGGCAACCCAGTAGCGCGCGCGCTCGGGCCGGATCTTTTCCTCACCGGTGATGAGGGCGACCTTCTCGGCACCGACGCGGGTGACGATCTTGTCGTAGACCTCGCGCGCCAGAAGGCGCAGAGGCAGGCCGATCATGCCGCTTTCGTGGCCGAGCATGCGCTCGATGGCAAGATGGGTCTTTCCGGTATTGGTCGGGCCGAGCACCGCCGTGACATGACGGATGCGCGCCTCGAAATCGCTGCCCATGCGAAGGCTCCTGGTCTTCCTGGCCCCTGGCATTGCATTGGGCTCGGCTGAGATCAAGGCTTTCGTGGGGCAATCGTGCGTACCAAAAGGCCGTATGGGTGGGAAAAAGAGCGATTTGAGCGCTGCGTGGAGCGGCCCCGCGAGCAGCATCATCGGCCGGACCGCTGCCAACAGCCTGACGCGGAGACGGCTGCGGCAGAGAGAGAAGCGGGCAGACCCGGGCCGGCCGCTTCCCATGTTCCGCTTCGGGTTCCGCCGGCCAAGCCGGTCCCGGCCGGCGTGCCTCGCGCGCTACTCGGCGAAGGCGATCTGGTCGCGGTCGGCCGTCAGGATCTCGATTTTCTGCAAGGACAGCACTGCCGAGCCGACGCGTGTCGGAATCTTGATCTCGTGGGGCACGTAAAGACCGGCACGCGGAACGGCAAGCAGCGCGATCTCGATCTTCATGTTGCGCGCCAGATCCTCCGTTTCGCTGCCGCGCGCATACCCCGCGATCGGGCGGTAGCGCATCTCACAGACGTGGATCTGGCCCTGTCCTTGCGGCAGTTCGCGCACACCCAGGGGAGTGGTGACCAGGTCGAAGCGCTGCATGCCGTCGTAAATGGGCAGTCGCTGGCTGCAGGGATCGGTGCCGCCGGGACGGGTCAGGGCCAGAACCGCGGAGAGCGGATCGAGCACGTCCTTGAGGTGGGACTTTTCCACCGGCACGGTGGCGGCACTCACCGGCATCGGCGGCATGGCGGCGACGGAGGCCACCGCCCGTTTGCGAAAGGCCATGCGCACCGAGCCCGATTTTGCGCTCGACTTGTAATCGAAGGTGTAGGCGGACGGCGCAGCCTGCGATCCGGACAGATGGCCTGCCGTGCGCGTCAGTCCGCGCCATTTGACGAAGCCTAGAAGTGCGGAGATATCCGCGTCTCCGGTCAGGGTGTAGCTGCTGGAGCGTATTTCCGCCTGGAAGGCAAAGCGACCGATATCAAAGCCGTTGAAGGAGACGCCATAGGCGGCCGTCACATGGCTCGGCCATGCAGGGGCATCAGCGGCGATCACAGGGGAGTGGCCAGCGAAGGGGGAGGCGGCAAGCACGCCAGCGGCGGCCAGCCCGAGCCGCGCCCAGCGCGGCGGAAACGCTCTCAACATAACACTTACTTTCCTCAACGCGCGCGCCCCGAAGCCTGGAACTCCCGCCAGGGTTGCGCCGAATGTGAACCCCTCAAGGCTAGCGCGGCATGGTTAAGGAAGGGTTGGCGGGCGTCACATGGCGGTTCAGATCGGCTAGCGCGCGTCTTCCGGCTTCGGATGAATTGCAGCAATCTCCACTTTTCCGGGCCTTGGGCGGGCTCACTTCGGCCAACCGGCTCTCACTTGACGCCCTGGGGCCAAAACCCTTATAGAGGCGCGAACTGCCTGCCGGTGCTGCCTGCGGGCAATCCCTCTTTTTTGCTGAAGATGGACCGGATTTCCGCGCCCACGGCCTGACGCCGGAGCGGCCGCGCTGAAGGAGTGTTGACATGACCCGCAAATGCGAGCTGACCGGCAAGCTGCCGCTGTCCGGCAACAACCGCAGCCATGCCGAGAACAAGACCCGGCGCAAGTTCCGTCCCAATCTGTGCAACGTGACGCTGATTTCGGACGCGCTCGGTCGCAGCTTCAGCCTGCGTATCTCGGCGCACGCGCTCAAGACGGTCGAGCACCGTGGCGGTCTCGATGCCTTCCTGGCGAAGGCGCGCGACGAGGAACTGTCAGAGCGTTGCCTCAAGATCAAACGCGATATCGCCAAGTCGAAGAAAACGGTTCAGGCTG
Source organism: uncultured Hyphomicrobiaceae bacterium (assembly GCA_964506885.1). Classification (GTDB taxonomy): domain Bacteria; phylum Pseudomonadota; class Alphaproteobacteria; order Rhizobiales; family Hyphomicrobiaceae; genus JAEUMD01. The sequence goes on from CAZDNY010000055.1 coordinate 11,219, forward strand.
CTGCCTAAGCGCCTGCCGCTAACCGGATAATCGCGAACGCCGCTCTCTCACCGCAGAGGGCGGCGTTTTTGCGTGTTGCGGCCGAGGTTCAAGCGGTCGGCTGCAAGCGCGTGCTGCGTCAGCGCGGCGCCGTGGCGCCTTGGTACGGGCGTGCAAATGGGCCTCATATCCGCAACGGAATGGTGTCATGGCGCGTGCGCTCGTGGCTGGCAGCGTGGCGGTCCTCTATAGATTGCCTCCGTCAGATTCTGCCCGGGCAGGCACGGC
>CAZDNY010000056.1:0-11130 GCA_964506885.1 uncultured Hyphomicrobiaceae bacterium
CACCCGTCTCGTTCCGCGTCAGGTAGAGCCCGGCCAGCCCGATCGCCCAGATGGCCGTCGCATACCCTACGATTGCGTGCTCGGCGCGTGCGAAGCGCCGCACGGCCAGCAGCACGATACCCGTGGACAGCCACCACAGGGCCAGAGCGAACAAGGCTGCGATAACGCTTTCAAGCACGGCGATACCTCTGAGCGCGCTGCGCTACCAGACGGGGTTGAGGCGGATTTCGCGGGGCAGGTCGTTTTTCTTGGTGGGCAGCAGATAGAGCCCGCCGAAGGTCGTCAGTGCCGATAGGCCGAGTCCCAACCGGCGCAGGCGACCCGAGATGCCACCGCTCTTTTGTGCTGAGTCCATCGCCTCGCTGATGCGGCGCAACTTCTCCAGGCGCGCGAGGAACTTGGGATTGTCGAGGTCGATCTCGAGCGGGAAGACCTGCTTGGAGATCTCCGAGGTGAGCCGGAAGACACGGAAATCATAGTCGGTCGGGTCGATCCCGAGCGCCTTGTGGAACTCGGGCCGTGCGTGATCGCGCACGTACATCGTCGCGAAGACGGCAAGCAGGAAGAAGCGCACCCACAATTTGTTGCGACCGGCGAGAAGCTTCGGGTTCGCGCGCATCAATAGTGCGAAGGCCTCGCCGTGGCGGAACTCGTCGTTGCACCACTTCTCGAACCACTTGAAAATCGGATGGAAGCGGCGGTCGGGATTGCGTTCCAGGTGCCGGTAGATCGTGATGTAGCGGGCATATCCGATTTTCTCCGACAGGTAGGTCGCATAGAAAATGAACTTCGGCTTGAAGAAGGTGTACTTCTTCTTGCGCGTCAGAAAGCCAAGGTCCACGCCGTGACCGAATTCCTTGAGCGCGTCGTTGATGAAGCCGGCATGTCGCGCCTCGTCACGGCTCATGTACTTGAACAGTTCGCAGATGTCCGGGTTGGATCCGCGCTTCTTCATCTCTGCGTAGAGCACGCAGCCCGAGAATTCCGCAGTCAGCGAACTGATCAGGAAGTCCAGGAACTCCTTGCGCAGGCCTTCGGGCAGAGCGTCGAGATCGATCTTGTCCCATTCTTCCGTCCGGCGGAAATGACCATTGTTGGGATCGGAGCGCAGCTCGGCCAGGATGCGGTCCCATTCGGCCCGGACGGAGCTGACGTCGGTGCGGTCGAGCTCCTCGAAGTCGGTGGTGTAGAAGCGTGGGCTCAGCATCGTGTCTTCGACCGCGCGCCGTGTCGTCTCGTTGGGGGCGATACCCAGGGTCTCGATGGTCATAGCTTGCTCCCCGAGGAAAAGCTCACTTCATAAAGTTCGGTCAGTTCGAAGCCTGCGGCCAGCTTTGTGAGCCAGCGCTCGAGTGCGGTGGCACGTGATACTGTCGCATCGCGTTGCAGGGTGACCCGCTCGCCGTAGGGAACGCGGATCGGATTGCCGTGGACGAGAACCTCGTCGCCCGCTTCGACGGGAGCCGTGCCATGCAGCGTCACGTGCGCGTGCAGGCTCTCGAAGGTGTTTTCGATCTCGATCGTGCAGGGCACGGTCTCGGTTCGCGCATAACGCAGGGGGTTCTTGATCATTGGTGTTTACTCCCGAGTGCGAACAGGGTTGAGAAGGCCTCGGCATTGCCTGCGCCGAAGGCGCGCAGAGATATCGTCCGCCCCGTGGTCGGGTCTTCGACGAGGCGGCGGCCGTCGGCAAGCTCGACGAGGCGGATCGGCGCATGGTCCGGCACCTCGCGGATCATGCGTTCGCGTTCCAGGCCCTTGAGAACGACGCGGACGAAGCCGTGGTGTTCTGGCCCCAGCCTGCCGATGGGTTCGTGGCCGCTCGCCGCATAGACCAGAACCGAACCGTCTTCGGACGGCTCGAGGCGATACTCGTGTGTCGCTGCGATCGGCGCCGCGGCCCGCTTGGCCAGCCCGATGCCGGTCAGGCGCGCCGTGGCCGTTGCTGCGAAAGCAAAGAGGATTAGGCCAGCCGCAGCGATGATGTGTCCCTTCCTGATAGGAACCTCGTCATGAAGCTCTGACATGTGTTCGGTCTCCTTGTTTCGCTCGAGGCGTCACGCTGCCGCCGGACGCGCAGATTCGAGCTGGGGTTTGGAGTCCTTGGCCACGGGACGCTTGCTGCCGGTTGTGCTCTGGGGCTGAGCGACGCTTACCGTTTCGCTCTTCGTTGCCGCTTGAGCCGACGCCAGGGCCGCCGCAAGCTTGGCTGCGACCGATGCGGCGTCCGGGAGCGCGCGCAGCACCGGTTCGGGCTTGGCCAGACGCCAGGCCCGCACGTGCGGCCACAGATGGATGAAGCCCAAGAAGCGTTCGCCGTCGAGCCGCAGGGCGATGTCGCCCGTTCCGTCGCGGTAGGTCTTGAGATCGGCGGCTGCGATATAGCGGAACGGGATATTGACTGTCATCGGCAATGCCACGCCGAAGCGCATGACCACACGTTCAGAGGTGAGCATGTAGGTCGCCGACCTCTTCACCAGCCATGCCAGAAAGACAAGGACGCCGATCGCCGTTGCTGCCACGAGGAAGATTTGCGTCAATGACGACATGATGCTTCCCGAGGTCGCGCCGTCCGACACACCCGTTGCGATCGCCCAGGCGGCCAGGATTGCAAAATATGCGGCGACCGCCGAGACGTGGAAGGCGCGCCGCGCGAGCGACAAAGTTTCCGGCGAACCTTGCCAAATGATGCGCTCGCCTGGTGGTACGCGCTCGGGCAAGGCGCGTTCGAAGTCGAAATCGTCGCTGCTCATAGCCACGGCTCCGCACGATTGGGATGGGCATAAAGGGTTCCCGCGCCATAGAAGGCGGTGATCTTGTCCTCCTCGAGCAAGGTGACCTGCTCGGGATTGGCGAGCGCGGGAACGGATGCGAAATGCTGCGCAAAGATCGCATCGACCTCGACGCGGCCGCGGTACTTGTTGATCCGCGCAAAATTGATCGGCAGCAGGACGCGGGGTTTCGCACCTTCGCCGCCGCCTCGCGCGATTTCGATCTCGAGGTAGCGGATGATGATTTCCATGCGGTCGACCCAGACATCGGTGACGGTCCCAGCGACGATGCCATCGCCCGCCAAAACCTCCATGCCGCGTGCGTCGGGATCACGCGAGGTGAGCGCGAACCCCGGTGCAGCGCGCAGGGGCTTCAGGCGCGGTGAGCCATCGAGCATCTTGTCGGGCACATCGGCGCGTTCCGCATAAGAGCCAGGCCCCACGCCGGCAAGCATCGGATCACCGACAGGCTCGAACGGCGCGCCGGCCCAGGGTTCGACCTTGCGCGACTTGTGATCCCGGTCATCGGGCTTGCCGTTTGGCGCCATCACCTCACCGCCATGTGGCAGCTTGAACGTCTTCGCCGGGGGGATGAAGATCAGTCCCTGGTCCTTGTAGGTGTTGGATGGCTCCGAGAAGAGCGGGTAGCCCTCGCGGCGATCTTCGCGGCGCAGATAGAAGATGAGCCCTGCGAAAAAGATCCAGAAGACGTAAAGCACGACTTGCGCAACGTCGATGGTGCCAGTGATCTCGCCCATATCAGGCCTCCGTGTGCTGTGGACTAGCCGGGGAATTCGGCAAGTCCGAACTTGGTCGAAGTTTGCAGTTGCGATCGCTGCGTCACGCGCACCAAGGGTCCGATGGCGATCAGCGTGATGATCAGAAGAACAATTTCAAGGTGGTAGACTGCGTTGTAGCCGACGGCCTCGCCGGTCAACGCCGGACCGAGCTTGCCGGCCGATGCAAGACCCGAGACGACGTCGCGGATGGTTGCGCCAAGAGTGATCGCGACGCCTGCCGCACTCGCCTGGACGGCCCCCCATGCGCCGACCGCGAGGCCCGAACGCGCATGATTGGACTGGTTCATGGCCGCGACCAGCGTGCCGACGGCAAACAGCCCCGAGCCCAGGCCGATGAGTATGGTACCGGCACGAAACAGGGTCGCGGAATCGGTCGGGGCAGCTGCGATAACCGCGGGGAAGGCGATCAGGCCTATGGCTGCGCCGAAGCCCGACAAGCGATAAGGATCGGCGCCGGCCCCCAGGCGCCGTGCTGCGATCACGAAGCCGGCAATGTTACCGGCCGCGAACAGTCCCGTCAGAGCCGTCGTCTCGCCGACCGTGAGACGCAGGATCTCGCCGCCGTAGGGTTCGAGCAGGATGTCCTGCATGCTGAAGGCCGCTGTGCCGAGGGCGAGAGCGACCAGACCGCGGATTGAGCCGGAAGCCACACGATATTCGCGCCAGGCCGACAGGAAGCGCGGCGCCTCTTCGCCATGTGCCCTTCGATTGGGCACGCGGTGCTCCTGCTTCCACAACGCCACGATGTTGAAGAGCATGGTGAGCACCGCCGCACCCTGGATCACCTGGATCAGGCGGACCTGGCTGAAGTTGGTAAGCAACTCGCCGAACGCCAGCGCGCTGATCACCATGCCGACGAGCAGCGTGACGTAGAGGAACGCTACGACCCGCGGCCGCGTCTCGGGCGGTGCGATGTCGGTGGCCAGTGCAAGCCCGGCAGTCTGCGTCATGTGCAGTCCAGCGCCCACCAGCAGGAAGGCGAGTGCCGCTCCGGCAACGCCGATCCAGGCCGGTCCTGTGGTGTCGCCCGACAGGATCAGCAGAGCGAACGGCATGATCGCGAGGCCACCGAACTGCAGCATCGAGCCGATCCAGATGAAGGGCGTGCGGCGCCAGCCGATTGCCGAGCGATAGGTATCGGAGCGGAATCCGATCAGCGCGCGCAACGGGGCGAACAGGAGCGGCAGCGAGATCATCGACGCGACCACGACGCTGGAAACGCCGAGTTCGACGATCATGACGCGGTTGAGCGTACCGTTGAGCAGCACGACGGCCATTGCCACCGACATCTGGAACAGGGACAGCCGGATGAGACGCGGCATCGGCAACTCGTCGGAGGCCGCGTCGGCAAACGGCAGGAAGCGCGGATCGATGCGCGTCAGGCCCTGTCGCAGTATGTCGTTCAGGCGCTTCATGGGTGACGCAGCTCCATGGCCTGTGACGTGTAGAACCCGCTTGCGATGCGCGTTGAGCGGCCCTGGTGCCACGGGCCCAGGACGGTATGTTCGCTGATCAGGCGCTTCACCGCGTCGCAAGCGACGGGCTCGATGGACGGGGCGCGGTCGTGGCGCGGGAAGAACCGCCCGACCGCATGCATGGCGGCGAGCGTCGGCGTGCGTGGCGCAAACGTGAAGAGCAGAGAATTGTCGCAGCGCCGGGCCAGACGGGCGAGTAGCTCGATCTTGTCGATGGCCGCGTAGTGGATAAGCGAATCCATGGCGATGACGGCATCGAAGCGGCCAAGCCCCGCGCAAAGCATGTCACCTGCGATGAAATCGATGGCACCGCGCCGCAGCGGCTCGCCGGGCATCAGACCGGCAGCTTCGGCCCGCTCCTTGGCGATGGCGACGAGTGACGGTGCGATATCCACGCCGACGACGTTCGCACCGCGCTCTGCGGCTTCGATTGAGAGCGCGCCCGTGCCGCAGCCCGCGTCGAGGATGCGCATGCCGGATAAATCGTTGCCGAGCCAGTCGAGCAGCATGGTGCGCATGCGTTCGCGTCCGGCGCGGACGGTTGCACGAATGCCGCTGACAGGCGCATCGGATGTCAGCCGCTTCCAGGCTTCTGCGGCGGTTCGGTCGAAATAAGTCTCGATCTCGCCGCGACGGCGGCTATAGGTGAGCGTTGTCATCAGTCGTACCCCAGAAAATCGAAGATTTCGCGATCCTTCATTGGTGTTGCCTTCAACGGCTCGGTGCCCGCCCACAGCGTTGCGGCCAGCCGCAGGTACTCGTTCTGGACGGCCTCGAGTTCCGGCGTCGGTTCCATCTCGAACAGTGTCGCCTTCTTGAGGCGGCTGCGGCGGATGGCATCGAGATCGGGGAAGTGGGCGAGACGCTTCAAGCCTGTCGATGCATTGAAGCGGTCGATCTCGTCGGTAGCGGCACTGCGGTTGGCGATGACGCCGCCGATGCGCACGCTATAGTTTTTCGACTTGGCCTGGATCGCCGAGACGATGCGGTTCATGGCGAAGATGGAATCGAAATCGTTGGCCGTGACGATCAGTCCGCGTTCGGCATGCTGCAGGGGGGACGCGAATCCGCCGCACACCACATCGCCCAGCACATCGAAGATGACGACATCGGTGTCGTCGAGCAGATGGTGTTCCTTGAGCAGCTTGACAGTCTGACCGACGACATAGCCGCCGCAACCGGTGCCGGCCGGAGGGCCGCCTGCCTCCACGCACATGACACCGTTGTAGCCTTCGAAGACAAAGTCTGCCGCGCGCAGTTCTTCCGAATGGAAGTCGACCTGCTCGAGCACGTCGATGACGGTCGGCATCAACCGCTTGGTGAGGGTGAACGTGGAGTCATGCTTCGGGTCACAGCCGATCTGAAGCACGCGCTTGCCGAGTTTGGAGAACGCCACGGACAGGTTCGACGACGTCGTGCTCTTGCCAATGCCGCCTTTGCCGTAGACGGCGAAGACCTTGGCCTTGCCCGCGTCGATGTGGGCATCATCCTGCACCTGCACGCTGCCTTCGCCATCCTCGTGGCGGAAGACCGTGCGACCGGCGCGATTCAGGACCGTGTAGCTCATGCTGCGGCCTCCACACCAATGCCTTCAAGCCTGTCCTCGAGTTCCGCACCGGCATTGCGCAGTGCCTCCAGGACAGTCTCGTCGGGGTTCCAGTAGCGGCGCTCGTGCGCCTCGAGCAGGCGGTTGGCGACCTTGACCGATGCGGTCGGATTGAGTTCGGCAAGGCGCCGGCGCATCTCGGGATCGAGCACGAAGGTCTGGGTCAGCTGCTGGTAGACCCAAGGAGCTACCTGACCTGTCGTGGCCGACCACCCCAGCGTGTTGGTGACATGCGCCTCGATGTGGCGCACGCCCTCGTAGCCGTGTTCGAGCATGCCTTCGTACCACTTGGGATTGAGCGCCCGCGTGCGCGTTTCCAGCGCGACCTGTTCTGACAGCGTGCGAACCAGGCCATCGCTACGCGTCTGATCGCCGATGTAGACGGGGACATCTGCACCGCTGGCGCGTTTGACCGCCCGCGATATGCCGCCCAGCGTGTCGAAGTAGTGATCGATCGTGGTGACGCCGAGTTCGACGGATTCCAAATTCTGATAGGTTAGCTGCACGGTCTTCAAGACCGTGTTGAGCAACTCCGTCTGACGCGTCGTGCCGCCCGTGCGGTCGTAGGCGAAGCCCTTGCGGCGCGAGTAGGTCTCCGCCAGTTCGTCCTCGTCGGTCCAGGCGCCGCTTTCAATGAGCGGGCCGACGTTCGAGCCGTAGGCGCTCTCCGCATTGGAGAACACCCGCAGGGCGGCTGTCTCCAGGTCGCATCCGCTTGCCGCCGTGTAGGCGAGAGCATGCTTCCTGACGAAGTTCATCTCGTCGGGCTCGTCGGCGCTCGCAGCGAGGTAGGCGGCTTCCGCGAGCAGGCGCGTCTGCAGAGGCAGGAGGTCGCGGAAGATGCCCGAAAGCGTCATGATGCAGTCGATCCGCGGGCGTCCGAGATCCGCGACCGGGACAAGCGCGGCGCCGCACAGCCGTCCATAGCTGTCGAAGCGAGGGACGGCGCCGAGCAGCGCCAGAGCCTGCGCGATGGGGCCGCCTTCGGACTTGAGGTTGTCGGTGCCCCACAGCACCAGAGCGACCGTCTCTGGCAGGGGATTGCCATCGACCATGTGGCGGGCAAGGAGCCGGTCGGCCTGGCGGGCGCCGTCTGCCAACGCGAATGCGCTGGGAATGCGGAACGGGTCGAAGCCGTGCAAGTTGCGCCCCGTGGGCAGGATGGCGGGCGTGCGAATGAGATCGCCGCTGGGCGCAGGCCGGACGAAGCCGCCGTCGAGTGCGTGAATGAGGCCGGCCAGCTCGTGATCGACGGCGAGTAGCGCATTTGTCCGAACCAGTTCGGCCAGGTGGGCGAGCAACTCGGGGTTGGCGCTTGCAGCTTTCCTTTGAAGCGGTTCTTCAATAGCCAGCTGGATCGCTGTTTCGGGCTTTTCACCGGCGGCAAGTGCATCGATGAGGGGGCGTGTGAGGGGCGGCCCATGTCCCGCCTCGGCCGAGGCGGCAAGCATGTCGGCGCGTTCGCGCTCACTCATAGCTTCGCCGACGACATGCAAGCCATGCGGTATCAGCGTGTACTCAAGTTCCAGGACCTCGGACCACAACGCTTCGATATGCCGGGCTGCCTCGGCGTTGCTCCACGCCGGTTCGGACGCGCCAAGGTCGACGGCGGCGGCCTGGGCCTGGATGACTTCGGCGAGGGCTTCGCGCTCGCCCTCGATCTCGGGAGGTGCAGTGCGCCACCGGGCGATAGACGCCTTGAGATCGGCGAGGCCGCGGTAAAGCCCGGCATGGGCTACGGGTGGTGTCAAATAGCTGACAAGGGTGGCCGCCGCGCGGCGTTTGGCAAGCGTGCCTTCAGATGGATTGTTGGCAGCATAGAGATAGACATTGGGGAGATCACCGATCAGTCGATCGGGCCAGCAGTCTGCCGACATTCCGGTCTGCTTGCCGGGCATGAACTCGAGCGCGCCGTGTGTGCCGAAATGCAGGACGGCGTCAGCGGCAAAATCCTCAGCGAGATAGCGGTAGAACGCAGTAAACGCATGCGTTGGTGCAAAGCCCTTTTCGAAAAGCAGGCGCATGGGATCACCTTCATACCCAAACGCAGGCTGTATGCCGACGAACACGTTGCCGAAGCGTTCGCCAAGGACAAACAGCGTGCTGCCGTCGGTCTGATGCCTCCCCGGTGCGGCGCCCCATTGGCGTTCGATTTCATCCAGCCAGCGCTGCGACCGGACGTGCGTTTGGGCGTCGATGCGCGCGTGTACGTTGGCGTTGGTGCCGAAGCGCTCTGCGTTGCCTTTGAGGATGCGCTCGCGGAGATCATCGACCGTCGCTGGAACTTCAACGTTGTAGCCGGAGCCTGCCAGCGCCTTCAGCGTGTTGTGCAACGACTGGAACACCGACAGGAATGCAGCTGTACCGGTGGCGCCGGCATTGGGAGGGAAGTTGAAAAGTACGATGGCGAGGCGACGGTCCGCGCGGGCCTTCTTGCGCAAGCCGATGAGGTTCGCAACGCGCGCTGCGAGGCGTTCGGCGCGTTCGGCACAAGGGTGCATATCGTGCGAGCCGGACGTCTTGGGGAAGGTGCAGGTCCGTTCGCAGCCGCCGCAGGTCTGCGTGCAATTGGACAGGCGCCCGCCGAAAACGGTTGGACCGGTGGCGCCGTCGAGTTCGGGAATGGCCACCATGATGGTCGACTCGACCGGCATCAAGCCGCGCTCGGACGCCTTCCATTGCTCGATGTCCTGGAACTCGATTGCGTGGGCGGCAACGTAAGGGACATCGAGACGTGCCAGGATATCTTCGGCCGCCTGGGAGTCATTGTAGGCGGGACCACCGACCAGTGAAAATCCGGTCAACGAGACGAGCGCATCAATCGTGGGCTGGCCGTCAGAAATGAAGAATTTCTCGATTGCCGGCCGCGCATCCAGCCCCGAAGCGAAGGCGGGTACGACCTCCAGCCCGCGCGCCTCCAGCGTCCGGATGACGCCATCGTAATGCGCAGAATTATTGGCCAGTACATAGGAGCGCATGACGAGCAGCCCGACGCGGCCGCGCGCCGTTTCCTTGCGCCGCGGCAGCCGGGCGAGATCCTCGGTGATGCGCCCGGCAAGGTCGGGATGATAGAGGCCGACATCGGGGTAAGTGGCCGGTTCGGTTGCTGCAACGCGCGCGCGCAGATGGCGGCGCGGACCATCGGCGTAACGTGCGATGAGGAAGCGCACCATGTTCGTGATGTTGTCTTCCGATCCTGCCAGCCAGTATTGCAGCACGAGGAAATAGGCACGCAGGTCCTGTGCCGTTCCGGGGATGTATTTCAGGATCTTGGGCAGGCGGCGCAGCATCGCCATCTGCCGGGCACCGGAGGCGGGTGGACCCTTCTTGTGCCTGGAGCCTCCCCGCAGACGCTTCAGCAGCGCCATCAGCCCCTTGTCGGAGCCGTTCATCGTGAAGGCGCCGAGGCGGGTCAACTGGATGATTTCGCCCGCTGACAAGCAGCCAACCAGCGCATCGCAATGATCGCGCCGTGACTTAAGTGCCGTGCGCACCGCCTCGATGTGGTCCTCCATGAACAGCATGTTGGCGAGGATGATGTCGCCTTGGGCGATGTCGGCCAGGCAACGGTCCAATGCTGCGGGATTGCTGGTCCACTCCGAGGCTGCGTGCAGTGTCAGTTTCAAGCCGGGGATCGCTTCGGCCAGGCTGCGACCTGCGTTCTCCACCGCACTCGCCAGATGCCCGTCGAGCGTGACGATAACAACTCTGATCGGTGTTAGCTCATCTGCTGAAATGTGCTTTTGCATCGTAGAGCGTCTCTATCGTTATGGTGGCGAGTCCGCGCTCGCTGGCGAAGCGTTCGGTGTTGCGGCGCGCCTTGCCGCGGACGAAAAACGGGATCTTCATAAGTTCGGCTTCGGCGTCTTTCGCCCACAGGGTGCCGGGCTGAGCTGATGTCGCGACGATGTGCTGCGCAACCGGCCCCTTGGTCGCTTCTGCAACGGGCGGTAGCCCCTCGGAATTGACAGCATTGGCCTCGCTTCCTGACTGCTTGCGCACCTTGCTGCCGAGGTGCGAGGGGCCGGCATCGTCACGGAACTCGAAATCGTCGCGGAACATCGCAAGCAGGTGTTCTTCGAGCCCCATCGTCAGAGGATGCACCCAGGTATCGAACAAGACATTCGCGCCTTCGAAGCCCATCTGCGGCGCGTAGCGTGCGGGGAAATCCTGGACATGCACCGGGGCCGAAATGACCGCGCAAGGGATGCCCAGACGCTTGGCGATGTGGCGCTCCATCTGGGTGCCCAGCACGAGTTCGGGAGTAAGATCACGAATGCGCTCCTCGACGGCTAGGTAATCGTCTGTGATGAGCGCCTCTACTCCGTAGGCCTCGGCAGCACTGCGGACGTCGCGTGCGAATTCGCGCGTGTAGGTGCCGAGGCCGGCAATCGTGAAACCCAGCTCCTTTGCCGCAACGCGGGCTGCGGCGACGACATGAGAGCCGTCGCCGAAGATGAAGACGCGCTTGCCCGTGA
>CAZDNY010000056.1:11140-11457 GCA_964506885.1 uncultured Hyphomicrobiaceae bacterium
TACCAGGGCAGACGACTCCTTGCTGGATTTGTGTGAGCGACCGGCGCGATGCCTGCCATCTCGCGGATCTCGTCAATGAAGTCCTGGGTGGCGGCAACGCCGATGGGAATGGTCGTCGTCATGGGCTGGCCGAAAACGCGCTTGAGATAGTCCGCGGTTGTCCGGGCAATCTCGGGGTAAAGAACGACGTTGAAATCGGCGTGCGGCACTTGCGCGATGTCGGCGGGCGAGGCGCCGAGCGGGGCGGGCACATTGATCTCGATGCCCGTATCGCGGAGCAGGCGGGCGATTTCGGCGACATCATCGCGATGGCGGGA
>CAZDNY010000057.1:0-11330 GCA_964506885.1 uncultured Hyphomicrobiaceae bacterium
GCCCCACGAGAGGCGGGGCGCAAGCAGATCGAGGACGGATACCGGTTGCTGCGCGCAGGCTTCGTGAAGAAGGCGCGCGAGCGGTTCGAACGCGCGATGGGGACCAATGCCGCCGAAGCGAGTCTGGGACAGGCGCGGTCGATGGACCCCAGCTACCTCAAGACGGTTGCATTTCCGGATGTGATTCCAAATGCGGAGCAGGCACGCCGCATGTATCGCCGCGCCATCCTGCTGGGCAACACGGAAGCCAAGGCCGACCTGGAGAGGCTGGAGAAGGCGATGGCGGCGGCTGCACCAACATCTGTTTCACCGGTCTCGCCCGCCGAAGCGGCGCCGTCGGAGAAATCGCAGTAGGCCGCCCGGATCGGCGCCTGTCACGCAGGGGGCTGGCTCGGCCGTCGTCATGCGGGTTCGACGCCATCCATGCGCATGGCGAGGCCGGCTGCCGCCATGTGGCGCTTGGCTTCGCCGATGGAATAGGTCCCGAAGTGGAAGATTGAGGCGGCCAGCACCGCGCTGGCGTGGCCTTCGCGGACGCCATCGACCAGGTGATCGAGCGTTCCGACGCCGCCCGACGCGATGACGGGAACGGTGACGGCATCGGAGATGGCGCGCGTGAGGGCCAAATCGAAGCCGGCCTTGGTGCCGTCGCGGTCCATCGAGGTGAGCAGGATCTCGCCGGCACCCAATGCGACGACCTCCTTGGCGTATTCGATGGCGTCGATGCCGGTCGGCTTGCGGCCGCCGTGGGTGAAGATCTCCCAGCGGTCGGGTTCGCCTTCCGCCGATACTTTCTTGGCGTCGATGGCGACGACGATGCACTGGGCCCCGAATTTCTCGGATGCTTCCCGGACGAATTGCCGGTTGAAGACGGCGGCTGTGTTGATCGACACCTTGTCGGCGCCGGCCTCGAGAAGCTTGCGGATATCATCGACGGTTCGCACGCCGCCACCCACGGTCAGCGGCATGAAACAGCGCTCAGCGGTGGCCTCGACGATGTGGAAGATCGTATCGCGGTTTTCGTGGCTCGCCGTGATGTCGAGGAAGCATAGTTCGTCGGCGCCGGCGGCGTCATACGCGGCGGCGGCTTCGACCGGATCGCCGGCATCGATCAGGTCGACGAAGTTGATGCCCTTGACGACACGGCCGTCCTTGACGTCGAGGCAGGGGATGATGCGGGTCTTGAGGGTCATGTGCGCTTCGATAGCCGCGAAACGGGCTGCCTGCAACTGCCGGTTCGCGTGTGCGAGGGCGGTTCTGCCGCCTGGGCGCTAGGCCACGCTGGGGGCCGATTCACCAATTGCCGCAGCGATAAGCCGGTTGGCCGCTTGATCGTGGGGCCAAGCGCTGCCATCTAGGCGGTTCGGGCGCCGTTGCCCGCAGCCGAGGCCGCATCGACATGACCAAGCGCGAAATCCGCGTCGCCGCAATCCAGACGTCCTACGGCGACGACATGGCGACCAACATCGCCAAGACCGAGGCTTTCGTCCGGGAGGCCGCGCGCGCCGGGGCGCAGGTGATCCTGCCGTCTGAGCTGTTCCAGGGCATCTACTTTTGCACCGAGCAGGACCCGAAGTGGTTCAAGACCGCCTTTGCGACCGCAGAGCACCCTTGCGTGAGCGCGATGCAGAAGCTGGCCCGGCAGCTCAACGTGGCGATCCCGACTTCGTTCTTCGAAAAGGACGGCCCGCGCTACTACAACTCGCTGGCCATGATCGACGCCGACGGCGAGATCCTGGGCGTCTATCGCAAGAGCCATATTCCGGACGGTCCGGGCTATCAGGAGAAGTACTATTTCCGCCCCGGTGACACGGGCTTCAAGGCCTGGAAGACGCGGTTCGGCACGATCGGCGTCGGCATCTGCTGGGACCAGTGGTACCCGGAAGCGGCGCGGGCGATGATGTTGCAGGGGGCCGAGGTGCTGTTCTATCCGACAGCGATCGGCTCGGAGCCCTATGACGACGCGCTCGATACGCACGGCATGTGGCAGCGGGCGATGCAGGGGCATGCGGTGTCGAATGCCGTGCCGGTGGTCGCGGCAAACCGTATCGGGCTGGAGGAGAACGGCGAGACCAAGCAGCGCTTTTATGGGCACTCGTTCATCGCCGATCACACCGGCGCGCTGGTGGAGAGCTTCGGAGCGCGGGAAGAAGGCATCCTCGTGCACACGTTCGATCTCGACATGATCGAGAGCTATCGTGCCGACTGGGGCTTTTTCCGCGACCGCCGCCCAGAGCTTTATGACAAGGCCGGCTGCTAGCCCGATCCAATCATGTCGTGATCGACGGCATCGTCCGGTTGGATGAATGCGTCCATAGCTCAGCCGATGAGATCACGGGCGGCCCATTCGGCGGCGCGGCGGCCGGTCAAGTCTGCAATCGATTGCGCGCCGGCCTGCATGACGGCGGCTGCCAGGTGCTGCTTGATGCTTATGATCAGTTGCGGGCCTTCGTAGATCAGTCCGGTGTAGAGCTGGATCAGCGTCGCGCCCGCCTCGATCTTGGCGAGTGCGGTCTGTGGGCTGTCGATGCCGCCGATGCCGATCAGCGGAATCCTGCCTTCGGTCATCTGGTAGACGCGGGCGAGGACGACGGTCGCGCGGTGGAACAGCGGGCGGCCGGAAAGTCCGCCGGCTTCCTTGCGGTTGGGATCGGTGAGGCCGTCGCGGGCCAGCGTCGTGTTCGATACGGCGATGGCGTCAACATTGTGCGCTTCAAGACGCCCGGTGATGGCGGGCAAATCCTCCATGGCGACGTCAGGGGCGATCTTGACGAAGACCGGACGCTTGGGTTTTCCGCTCGCGACGTGGGCTTCGCGCGCGGCCATGACTCGTGTCAATAGCTCGTCGAGGGCCGCGGGTGCCTGCAGGTCGCGCAGTCCGGGGGTGTTGGGCGATGAGATGTTGACGGTGAAATAGCTGGCGACGTCATAGAACGTGTCGAGGCCCATCACGTAGTCGGCGGTTCGGTCGGTGGCATCCTTGTTGGCGCCGATGTTGACGCCGACGATGCCGCGCCGCGGGCGGCGGCGCAGGCGGGCCAGTGCCGCGGCGTGACCCGCATTGTTGAATCCAAGACGGTTGATGACGCCATTGTCGGCGGTCAAACGGAAGATGCGCGGCTTCGGGTTGCCCGATTGCGGGCGCGGCGTGACGGTCCCTATCTCGGCAAAACCACAGCCCAAGCCGAGCACTGCGTCGGGGACGCGGGCGTCCTTGTCGAAGCCAGCGGCGATGCCGACGGGATTGGGGAACTCAAGACCGGCGAGCCTGACAGCAAGCGCAGGTGGATCAGCGGCGGCGCATCTGCGGTAAAGGCCGCGCTCCAGCGACTTCAAGGTGACCTCGTGCGCCTCTTCGGGCGGCAGGGCGAACAGGACCGGCCTGGCGAACCTGAAAAGTGATGTCATGTCAGCCCCCGGCTTTTGGACGTTCTGCAAGCGCGGCGTCGATATCGGGAATGCCGTCCTGGCCCAGGCGAAGTTCGCGCACCCAAAGGGCGTCGGCGGTCGGCAACACTGCGTAGAGGTGGGGGAACAATGCGCCGCCTCGCGAGGGCTCCCATTTGAGCGCGCTGCCCAAGGACGGTGCGGGAACCGCGATCAGGAGGAGGTCAGTGCGGCCGGCAAAATGCTTGCGTGCGGTCTCACCAAGCTGTTCGCGTGTCGAGAAGTGGATGAAGCCGTCGCGCAGGTCGTCGGATGATCCCGCGTAGCTGCCGGTCCGCGTGGCGTCTTCCCACATCTGACGATCTGCGATCTTATAGATCAGCCGCGCCGTGCTGCCGGTGTTGTCCGTCATCGATCCGTTCCGGGGATTTGGTTGTTTTGTGCAGAACCGTTTTGCAGGTTCGGTTAATAGACGTGCGGCGCCGGGAAGGTAAGTCTATACTTCTTGAGCACAAGTCCGGCTGGGTGCGTGCTTTGAATTGCAGGAGCCTGGGTGTGGTTGCGGTTTGCTGGTCGCATTACCAGATTCGAAGCCCAGCGATCGATCATGACGATCATTGAGCGGTGAAAATCGTATCATCGCTTTTTTGCTGGGTTTTCGTCGACCAGGGCCGCGGGGTGCCGCAGTCCTCGGCAAGATCAAGAAGAACCTGATGTTTCAAAGGTTGCGTTTGGCCTCGCTGGCCTTGGGGGAACTTTTTTCAGCAGGGACTTCGTTCAGTGTTCCGGCGTTTCAGCGTCCTTTCGAGTGGGGACCGGAGGAGGCGCTGCAACTGCTGGACGATGTTTCACGTGCTGCGGGCATCGATGCACCCGACGACTCCGACCCGGACTATTTTCTGGGAACGCTTCTTTTGCTGACCGAAGAAGGCAACCCGATGCCGGGCGCCGAAGTGGCGGCGGCCGCTAGCGGCAGCGTGTCCTATCAGATCATCGACGGGCAGCAGCGATTGACGACCTTGACCATGCTGTTTGCGCTTCTGCGCGACATGGCAGGGCAGGACCAGCCGGCGGATGGCACCGAGGCAGCGGTGCTGGCATCTCTCATTGCGCTTTCCAAACCCTTGCAAGACGCGACTGTCGCGCTGCCTCATGGATATCGGATCGTGCTCAATGGTGCCGACCGCTCGCTGTTTGAGCGCTTCGTGCAATCGCCGGGCTCGTCGATCAGTGAGCCAGCCGACTCCGTGCGTGGTGTGTGCATCGTTTCGAGCAAGCTTCTCGCGGCACGCGAAGCCCTGCGGGCCAGCCTGGAACAATTGACGGGCGAGCAGCGCCAGCGGTTATCGCACTACCTTGTCGACAAGTGCCACGTGGCAGTGACCCTGTCGCACGATCTGGAGCGTGCGCATCGCCTGTTCACGGTGCTCAACGAACGCGGCAAGCCGCTCAGGCGCAACGACATCATCAAGGTGGAAGTGCTGGGAAGGCTGCCGCCGCAGGATTGCGACTATGTGAGCGGGCACTGGGAGGTGGCCGAACAAGCGCTGGGGGAGGACTTCGAGACGTTCTTCACCCATCTGAAGGTCATGCACGGCCGACGGCGGGCCCGCGTAGTGGAAGGGTTGCGCTCCTTGATCAGCGAGGAGGGCGGCGGCCGCCACTTCGTCGACAACATGCTCAACCCGTACGTAGAGGCTTTCACCAGAATACAGTCGTGCCGCGGTGCGCCCGATCCGGCCGACGACGAACTGGCGTTGCGGCTCTATTATCTCAATCGCCTGAACGGGCAGGAATGGCATCCAGCGGTTTTGGCGGCGCTGAAAAGATACGCGGGCGATCGTGAGACGGCACTGAGGCTGGTGCGCGGCATCGATCGCGTTGCGCATGTCACGCGCATCTTGTGCCACGGCAGCGGACGGCGTACGACGCGGTTCGGCCATGTGGTGCGGGCAATCCTGTCAGGCGACGCGACGGACGATGCTGCCGAGGTGTTTGCGTTCACGCGTGATGAAATCCGCAACGCGAAGTTCCACCTGCGCAACCTGCACCGGCGCAATCCACCCGTCTGCAAGCTGCTGCTGTTGCGGATCAACGATCGTATTGAGGGGCGTGTTTCGCTGCACGATCCTGCGACGCTCAGCGTCGAGCACGTACTTCCCAACAGGCCCGCGGCGATCAGCACATGGCGGGCGCTGTTCCCGCAACCGGAAATCCGCGAGGCGGCGACGCAGTGCCTGGGCAACTACACGCTGCTTCCCGACAAGCTGAACGATCGTATGCGCAACCGCGAGTTCGAGGAGAAACAGCAACTGATCGCGGATTATTTCGGTGGTGACCCGATGATGGCCATCGTCGCTGACGTGATGGGGGCCAGCCGCTGGGATTATCAAACCATTGTCGCGCGTGAGCAGCGGTTCTTGCATATCCTGAGCGATATCGTCGGGATCGAACTCAGTGATACGGGGACAGATCCGACACGGCATGCGGCTGAATAAGGAGCGGTCGCACCGGCTCAGGTGTCCTGGAGTCTGGTGCGCAGACGCTGCAGGGCCTTGAGAATGTCGTGTCGGTTTGCGGCCGACTTCATCCAGCGCGGAAGCCGCGAGGCCATGGTCCGATTGTGCCATCGCATGGCTGGATCGGAGTTTCGCTCGCGCAGTTCGGCACTGACGAATGTCTCGAGCGCTTCGAGGTGTCTCGCATTGTAGGCGATGACGAGGCCGTGGCGGGTCGGTTCCCGGAGCCAAAGATGAAGTCGGAAATAGGGGTCGCGGCCGTCGGTGCGGAGGGCGTAGCTCCACAACACGCCGGGACCGAGCTGCTGGGTGCGGACGAGGCCGCAGTGGCCGCATGCAAGCCGCGCGGGAAATCTGGCGATAGCGCCGGGGCCCTGGCGCGCGCGCGGGGCGATGACCGCATGGCGGCCGCAGCGCGGGCATGCGACGTCGATGTGATCGATGAAGCTTGCGAGCGAGCGGCCATCATCGCGTGATCGGCGTTGCATCGGCCGGGCTCCGTTGCGTCAGCCGGTTTTGGCCAGTTCGCCCGACAAGCCCTTGGCAATCAGCGCTCGGGTGTTGTCGATGCCATAGAGTTCGATGAAGGAGCCGAAGCGCGGGCCCTGGCTGGACCCAAGCAGGACTTCATAGATCGCCTGGAACCACTGGCGCAGCTCCTCCTTGGCGTAACCGTTCGATTTTCCCGCCTCGTAGACGAGGTTCTGCAGGGTTGCGGCGTCGGCGCCTTCGGGGGCTTCGGCCAGCGCCTTGTCGAGCGCTTGAAGCGCGGTGCGCTCGGTGTCGCTGGCCTCGCGGAAGACCTTGGTGGGGGCGACGAAATCCTCGTAGTAACGCACGGCATAACCGGCCAGATGGTCAAGCAGCGGGTGCTCTTCAGGCGTGGCACCGGGCGCAATGCGGCGGATGAACCCCCACAGGACGTCCTTGTCGTGGGCGTTCGAAGCGGCCACCAGATTGAGCAGCAGGGCAAACGTGATCGGCAGCTCGGCCTGAGGCGGATGGCCGGTGTGGATGTGCCAGGCCGGATTGTCGAGCTTCTGTTTTGCCTCCTGGTTGGGATAGGCCGAGATGTATTGCAGATAGTCGTCGACGGTGCGCGGAATGACGTCGAAGTAGAGGCGCTTGGCCGCCTTCGGCTTCTGATACATGAACAGCGACAGGCTCTCGGGACTGGCGTAGGTCAGCCACTCCTCGATGGTCAGGCCATTGCCCTTCGACTTGGAGATCTTCTGGCCCTTGTCGTCGAGGAACAGCTCGTAATTGAAGCCTTCCGGCGGTGTCCCGCCCAACGCCCTGCAAATCCGCGAGGAGAGCGTCACGGAATCGATCAGGTCCTTGCCGGCCATTTCGTAGTCGACGCCGAGCGCGGTCCAGCGCATGGCCCAATCGGCCTTCCACTGGCACTTGACGCGGCCGCCGGTGACGGGTGTTTCGACCTCGTCTCCGGTTTCCGGGTCGACGTAGGTGACGGTGCCCTTGTCCACGTCGCGGGCGATCATCGGTACCTGCAGAACCTTGCCGGTGCGCTGGCAAACGGGCAGGAACGGCGAATACGTGGCCTGGCGCTCCGGGCCCAGCGTGGGCAGGATGATCGCCATGACCTCATCGTAGACGGCGAGCATCTTGAGGAGCGTCGCGTCCATCATGCCGGAAGAATAGCACTGGGTGGCGGACAGAAACTCGTAGTCAAAGCCGAACTGGTCGAGGAATGCCCGCAGGCGCGCATTGTTGTGGTGGGCAAAACTTTCGTGCGTGCCGAAGGGGTCCGGCACACTCGTCAACGGCTTGTCGAGCGCGGCGGCAAGCAGCTCCTTGTTGGGGACGTTGTCGGGCACTTTCCTGAGACCATCCATGTCGTCGGAGAAGCAGACGAGGCGCGTCTTGCGGCGGCCTTCGGTCAGCACATCGAAGGCATGACGGACCATGGAGGTGCGAGCAACCTCACCGAAGGTGCCGATGTGGGGCAGGCCGGAGGGGCCGTAGCCGGTCTCGAAGATGACTGTTTTTTCTGCGCCGCCGGGGATCCGCTCCAGCCGTTTGATCAGCCGGCGCGCTTCTTCGAAGGGCCACGCCTTGGCACTGTTCAAAAGCTCGGCAGGAAAGGTCTCGGCTGGGGTGGTCATCAGGGATCTCTGGATCGTGCGGTGTCCGCCGGGCGAGCCGGTGCAGACGGCTGGGGATGCAATTGTTTTGTGACGGGCGCCCGCCTTGCGAAAGGCTTGCCGTTGGCAGGGGCTGCGGCACCCTATTGAGGGGGCCCGCCCGCGTCAATCGCGGCCGGGGTGAAGGTGTGGAGGTGGCTCGGGCTAACGGCTAAGAGAGGGGTGGCAACGCTTTACGCGATGGCAAACTTGGGCTTAGTTGCCTTAGCAGTTCAAGGAGCAGCGATGCAGACACTTTTAAAGCCACAACAGGCATTGATCTACGCCATGATTACGGTTTCGGCAGTCGACCGTTCGATGAATGATACGGAACTAAAGCGCATCGGAGCGATCGTGCGGGAGTTACCGGTCTTCAAGGACTATGACGAGCTGTGGCTGCTGGACGAATCGCGCGAATGCGCGGCGCTGCTGGCAAAGGATGGCGGCCTGCGACGGGTTCTTGATCTGGTGACGGCCGGCCTGCCGGAAAATCTGCGCGAAACGGCCTATGTGCTTGCGGCGGAGGTTGCGGCAAGTGACCTGCGGATCGCTTCGGAGGAAATCCGCTTTCTCGATCTGCTGGCCGAGGCGCTTTCGGTCGACAAGCTGACGTGCGCGGCGCTGGAGCGGGCGGCGACGGCGCGCCAGCAGACGATCTAGTGTCCCGTCTTGCGAAGTTCGCCTCCAGTCCGCGGCAACCGCCTGAGCGAACTTCGCAGACATAAGGGACACCAGACTCATGGACTTACTCGTGTGATTCAGATTCAGAAGTTCGCTCGCGACCAAGCGCGAGTGTCTGCGAACTTCTCAATCATCATATTCGTCTGCGGCGCGCTTGCGTCGCGGTGCACCGCTGGGCGATGTCTCGGCTACGCTCAGGGGTCTGCCGGTCACGCCGAGGTCTGCGCGGCCTGATGGGGGATGATCTGCGTTTTTGCGCATGCAAGCCGCCTGTACAAGTCGCGCCGCCGCTTAACGGGCCACCAGTCGTAAAGCGTCGCCTCGATCCATTTCCAGTTGGCGACCCAGCCGACGATGATCAGGCTCTCCTCGACAATTCTCGAAAGGGTGCCGCCGCCGAGAAGCGGGGCGACGGTCTGGCTCGCGATGAGGCAGGCGGCGAGGACCGGCAGGCCGATGGTGAAATAGCGCCAGGCAGCGCGAAAATGCTCGGCAAGATCCCGGTCGGCTGCCTCGGCGCGATCGGCAAAGTAGTGCGCGAAGGACTCGGCGATGCTGCCGTTCGCAGCCTTGCTCGCTTCTTCGCGTGGCAGGTGGATATTCAGGATCAGATCCGCGTCGCGCGGCAACTCGCGCGCCCAGTCGAGAATGTAGGCCTCCGCATCCTGGTCGATGTCCCGATTGCGGAAAGGGGAGGGGTCAAGCGAGTTGAAGAGCTGCGTCAGTCTGTCGACGCGCACCTCGATCAATCCGGTCGTGGTGGAGATGGGGTCGCTCATACGATGTGACTCTCGGCGGATAGTCGATGCAATGCGTTCGCGTGCCGTGACGTCATACAGCTCTCAAGATAAGCAGCGTAGCGGCGCCCGCGCCTATGGCCGCTGCTGCGACCGCTGCCATCGGGAGGCCGGGACCGCGACCGCCGGTGATCCAGGCGATGAACGCCTTGGAGATCGTGTTGACAGCAACGGCGATCGCGATCACCTCGGCGGCGACGCGCACAGACAAATCGCTGCCGGCCTGACGCGCCATCGTCAGGGTGATGGCGTCGACGTCGGCGATGCCCGAGACTGTGGCCAGTCCGTAAAGGCCGCTGGTGCCGGCGGTCGATTTGGCCAGATCGGCGAGGATCATGATGGCGGCGAGAAGCGCGCCGAATTTCAGAACCGTGCCCAGTTCGAAGGGGTTATTGAGCTTGATCGGGCTCGCGGTCTTTGCGCTGCTGCGATGCCCGCCCACCAAGACGTAGGCGGCGATCGCGGTTACCGCCGCAGCGGCGATCAGGGGTGGCAGCAGCGCCACCAGGAGCTTCTGGTTGAAGACGCCGACGACGGCGGCAACGCGGACCATCATCGTTGCGCCGGCGGCGAGCGCTCCGGCCGTGGCCAGTCTGGCCTGGGCGGGATGTTCCTGTGCCAGCCGTGCCAGCGTGACGGTGACGGCGGTGGAGGAAACCAGTCCGCCTGCCACGCCTGTGATGAGTATGCCGCGTTTTTCGCCGGCGATGCGTATCGCGATGTAGCCGATAAACGAGATGGCCGCGATCATGATCGTCATGAGCCAGATCTCGTAGGGATTGAGACCCAGAAGTTCATCGACGCGCCGGTTCGGCAATACCGGCAGCAGTATGAAGGTCATCGCCAGGAGGACGATGGCGGAGCGCAACTCGATCCATGTCAGCCTTCGCAGCCAGTCCTGCAGGACACGCTTCAACGAGAGCAGGGCAGTAATGGCGACGCCGACCGCGGCGGCGATCTGGTAGTCGCCGAGCATCGCATAGGCACCAAGCGCAAAGGCAGCGAGCGCCGCAATGACGGTGGTCGAGCCGAATGAACCTTCGTGACGGATTTCGCGCAGGCGATAGGCGGCGATCACCGCGGTGAAGGCGGCAAACGCGATGCCCAGGGCGATGACGCCGTTCGTGCCCGTGTTCAATGCGATGGCGCCCCACGTGGCTCCGAGCATGCCGGCAATGGCGTGTGTCCTGAGGCCGGCTGCGGCGTCGTGCTCGTCCTCGCGCTCCTGCCAGCCGCGCTCCAATCCGATCAGCAGGCCGATGGCTAGGGCTACGGAGAAACGCTGGAAGAGTTCGAAGGTATCCATGGACGCTTATGGTGAGTTTCGTCGGACGAGTATGACGGTGTGATCCCGAATGACGCAATGCGCGATCGCTATTCGTAATTCTATTTAACGTATTGTAGCGCGGCGCGACGATTTCGCCGGATCAAGGCCTGCGGCAAATTCCGCGATCGCCTCGGCGGCCCGGGTCAGGTTGGCCTTGCGCGTGGTGCCGCTCGCCCCGCGTGGCCCCAGATCATGATCACCATCAGTGGCCCAGGCGATGTGGATCGACGGCGACAGTGCATATGTCTCGACTTCGGACCGGGTGCCGAAGGGGTCGCGCTCGCCCTGGACGATGAGGAGTGGTGTGCGGAGGTCTTGCAGGTGGGCCGTGCGCAGCTTGTCGAGAGACTTGGGCGGATGAAACGGATATCCTAGAGCTACGGCCCCGGCGATAGCACCGTCCTTAAGCAATTCGTCGGCGATCAGGGTTGCAACCCGTCCGCCCATGGACTTGCCGCCGATGAGAACCGGGGTG
>CAZDNY010000058.1:0-11315 GCA_964506885.1 uncultured Hyphomicrobiaceae bacterium
AGATCTCCCGGTCGATGTAGATCTGGACGACGCGAGCTACGCCGAGCGGGTGCGCCTCTGCAAGGAGCAGATCGTCGCCGGTGAGGTCTTTCAGATCGTGCCCTCGCGGACCTTCACGACGCCGTGCGCCGATCCCTGGGCCGCCATGCCATTGTCGGGCTCACTGCGGCCGACGAGGTGCGTGACGGCTTCCTTCACGGCAGCAAAGAACCCTGAAAACGGTACCGGCTCCTTCGGCTTGACGCCGCTCGAGAACAGATGCCGGAGCGCTTCGCTGGAGAAAGCCGCAACGCCGCCGGCAATGGCAATCAGTGCAGCGAGCCAGCCGGAGCGTTCGCGTCCGGTTTCGCCAGCCGATGAACTCTCGCGAGCGCCGCCTTTGCCCGTCACCTTTTGCGCGGTGCGCGCGGCCACGTCGCCAAGCCGCGCAAACATACCCGCGCTCCTGCCCTCGTCGGTCGTATCGAACGCACGACCGCTGGGCGCGCATGCCGCAGCCTGTACCGGAACCGGAACGTGTGCGTCGTCCATCGGCTCGTCATAGGGATTTGCCGTCGAGAAGGCGCCGGCGGCGCGGTTGCACGCGATCGGGATTACGATCAGCGTCAGGGCCGTCGACACGATCGCACCGAACAGCAGCGAGATCGCCATGCCCTGGAAGATCGGATCGGTCAGGATTGATGCCGACCCGGCGATCAGCGCCATCGACGTGATGACGATCGGACGCGTTCTGGTACGCGCGGCCTCGAGCACCGCTTCGCGCACCGGCATGCCGCCTGCGATCGCGTGCTTGGAGAAGTCGACGAGCAGGATCGAGTTGCGCACGATGATGCCGGCAAGCGCGATCCACCCGATCATCGATGTCGCCGTGAACTCCGCGCCGAACAGCCAGTGGCCCGGAATGATGCCGATCAGTGTCAGCGGGATCGGCGCCATGATGATGCCCGGCAGACGGAAATTGCCGAACTCCATCACCACCAGCATGTAGATCAGGATCAGCGCCGCGATGAAGGCGAGCCCCATGTCGCGGAACGTCTCGTATGTGACCGTCCATTCGCCGGTCCACTCGAAGCCGGACTTGAAGTCATCCGACGGTGGTCCGATCAGCGTCCCCGACAGCTCCACGCCATCCGGTGTCTTGTAGTCCTTGAGCAGCTTGGAAATCTCGATCATGCCGTAGACGGGGGCTGCCAGACGCCCGGCCACTTCGCCGGTGACGTACTCCATCTCGCGCAGGTCTTTGTGGAAGATGATCGGATCTTGCGGCTGGCGCACGAAACTGCCCAGTTCGGCGAGCGGCACCAGCCGGTTGTCGCGTGTCTGGATCGGCAGTTCGCCGAGCTGGCTGAACTGGCTGCGCACTTCCAGCGGTGCCTGGATGACGATGAAGCGCGGCTCC
Organism: uncultured Hyphomicrobiaceae bacterium; assembly: GCA_964506885.1. Classification (GTDB taxonomy): domain Bacteria; phylum Pseudomonadota; class Alphaproteobacteria; order Rhizobiales; family Hyphomicrobiaceae; genus JAEUMD01. The sequence goes on from CAZDNY010000058.1 coordinate 1,400, forward strand.
AGCTCGCGCCCGACCTTGACAGCGCCGAGCTTCTGTCCGCCCATCACCATGCCGAGCTGCTTGGTCACGTCCTCGATGGTGACGTTCTGGTACTCGGCCTTCTGCTGGTTGACCACGAACGACCACGTGTCGTGCGGCTCCTGCAGGTAGTTGTCGACGTCGACGATGCTCTCCGCCTTCTCGAAGATCGCCGTCAGATCCTTGGCGACCTGCCGGCGCGTTGCCGCGTCGGGACCATAGATCTCCGCCACCATGGTCTGCAGCACCGGCGGTCCCGGCGGCATTTCGACGACCTGGATCCTGGCCCCGTGCTTCTGGGCGATCGGCGTCAGGCGTTCGCGCGCCTCCACGGCGATCTCGTGGCTGGTCCGGTCACGCTTCTTCTTGTGCAGGAGCTGGATCTGGATGTCGCCTTCCCACGGCTTGTCACGCAGGTAGTAGTGGCGCACGAGGCCGTTGAAGTTGAACGGCGAGGCGGTGCCCGTGTAGGTCTGGATCGCTGTGACTTCCGGAAGCTTGAGGGCTTCGTCGGTCAGCTCCTGGATCACGTTGGCCGTCACCGGCAGCGCCGTGCCTTCCGGCATGTTCACGACGACGTTGAATTCCGGCTTGTTGTCGAGCGGCAGCATCTTCACCGTGACGTGCGTCGTGTAGAACATCACGCAGCACAGCAGGAAGACCACCCAGATGCCGATGCGGAACAGCCGTGCCTTGGCCGGGCTGTCGAGCAGCGGGCCGACGAAGTTGTGGTAGAACTTGTGCAGGCGGTTGGAGAACTTGTGCTCCGACTCCTCCATCTTGTGCAGTTCTTTGAGGCTCGGGCGGATTCGGATCGCCAGCCACGGCGTGAAGATGAACGCGGCAAACAGCGAAAACAGCATCGCCACCGAGCCGAGCACCGGAATGGGCAGCATGTAGGGGCCCATCATGCCCGAGACGAAGCCCATCGGCAGCAGCGCGGCAATGACGGTGAATGTCGCCAGGATCGTCGGGTTGCCCACCTCGCGCACGGCGTCGATGGTGGTCGGCGTGTCGATGCCGCCCTTCATCAGCCATCGCCGGTAGATGTTCTCCACCACGACGGTCGCGTCGTCGACAAGGATGCCGATCGAGAAGATCAGAGCAAACAGCGACACGCGGTCGATGGTGAAGCCCAGCAGCCACGCCGAGAACACCGTGATGAGGATCACGACGGGGATGACCACGAGCACGACGATCGTCGGGCGCAGGCCCAAGAACAGATAGATCAACAAGCACACCGCGCCGGTCGCGATGAACATCTTGAACAGGAGCTCGTTGACCTTGTCGTTGGCGGTCTCGCCGTAGTTGCGCGTAATCTCCACGTGGATGTTGTCGGGAATGATCGTTCCCTTGAGCGTCTCGATCTTTTCGATCAGCGCATCGGCGACGGTGACGCCGTTGGTGCCGGTCTTCTTGGCGATCGCGATGGTGACGGCCGGCGCCCCCTTGGTCGTCGGACGGCTCGTGTCAGCGGCGGGGCCCGAGAAATACTGGACGAAGTCCTTGGCTTCGTCGCCGCCTTCGATCACCTTGGCCACCTGGCGCACATAGACGGGCGCACCGTCGCGCACGCCCACGATCAGGTTCTCGATGTCGCGCGCGCGCTGCAGGAAGCGGCCGGTATAGACGCGAAAATGCGTGCCGGCGCTCTCAGCCGTGCCGATGTCGGACCGGTCGTTGGCCGCCGAGATCGTCTTTGCAAGCTGTCCAACCGAGATCGAGTAGCCCTTGAGCCGCTCGGGCATGACTTCGACGCGGATGGTTTCCGGACGCCCGCCGACGATGAACGACTGCGAGGTGTCCTGCACCGTCTTCAGCCGCTGCATGACCTCCAGCGCCACCATCCGCAGGCCGGCGTCGTCGAGTTCCTTGGACCACAGCGTGAAGGTCACTGTCGGCACGTCGTCGATGCCGCGCGGCTTCACCAGAGGCTGCGACACACCGGGCGGGATCTTGTCGAGGTTGGAGGCCAGCTTGTCGTAGAGCTTGACGAGCGAGGGTTCCATCTGCTCGCCGACGTCGAACTGCACGGTCACCATGCCGCCGCCGCGCTGCGAGGCCGAGTAGACGTGCTTGACGCCGGGGATCTCGCTCATCATGCGCTCGAGCGGATCGGTGGCGAGCGAGGCAACCTGCTCCGACGAGGCGCCGGGGAAGGCGAACATGATGTCCACCATAGGCACCGAGATCTGCGGGTCTTCCTGGCGCGGTGTGATGATGAGGCCCAACAGGCCGAGCAGCAGCAGCGCCGCCAGGAACAGCGGCGTCAGCGGCGAATGGATGAACATCGCCGTCATGCCGCCGGCAATGCCCAGATTCTCAGGTTGAGCTGGCCCCTGGCCCTTCATGCTATTGCCGGCGTTGGACACGTGTGCTTCCCCGAACTCTACTCGCGCGTTTCACCGACGTGCCCGCTCTTGCGGCCGGCTTCGTCAAAACCAGATTTTTCCCGCGCTGCGCTCGCTATCCGAGCGCAACGCTGCGTAATTCACTGCGCCTTGACGCCTTCCGTCCCGGCCTGTCGTGTCGACCCTTCAACCTGCGAACCCCGGTTCTGCAGCACGACATCCTCGCCGCCCGACAGGCCCGACAGGATTGTCACGCGCCCGTTCGGCAGCGACGCGCCCACGCGCACCACGCGCAAGGTCGGCCTGCCGTCCTTCATAACCATCACCGCCGGCAGGCTGCCGCGCCACAAGAGCGCTTCCTTGGGAACGGTTGGCAGGGCGTTGGCGTGCGAGGAGGGATCGGGCAGCATGACTTCGGCATACATGCCGGGCCCGCCGGGCAGTCCGCTGGGCAGATCGAACTTGACCGTCACGGTATGGCGCGAGGCATCTGCCATCGGAAACACCTGGGACACGCGCGCCTGCACCGGCACGCCACCACCCACGTCGATGCGCGCCGGCACGAACTCGCCGATGCGCAAGGAGGACACCAGCGTGACGGGAATCTCCGCCTGGATGCGCAGGTATTGCACGTAGGCGACCTGCATCAGCGGTTGCCCCGGCTGCACCGTGTCGCCTTCCTCGACCATTTTTTTCACGATCACGCCGTCGAACGGCGACGTCAGGCTGGCGTCGCGCATCTTGGCATCGAGCTGCTCGATGTTGGCCCGTGCCGACAGGATCCAGGTGCGCGCGTCGTCGACACCCTTGGCTTGACCATAAAGGTCGGCATAGCGGCGCACCCATGGATCGTCGCGACCGGCATACTGGCCGGAGAAGGGCTTCATGAAGCTGTCCATCATCCCCGGCAGTCCCATGCCGGTCGTCTGTCCGGTCCGCGGCGACCAAAGTTCGCGCGAATACTGCACGTGAGCGTTGCGAAGCGCGGCCTCTGCAGCGATCAGCTGGGCTTCGGCAGCCTTCTTGCTGGCCTGCAGTGCATCGTCGTTGATGGCCACCATCACCTGGCCGGCGCGCGCTGGGTCGCCTTCGCGCCCGGCCACCTTTTCGACCTGCCCGGGGATCTGCGCGGTGAGCGTCACCTCCTTGTAGGGGACGACCGTGCCGCCGATCGTGGTGAGATGCCCGGTCCGGTCGATCGTCACCGGCGCAGTCCGGTACTCCTGGGCCTGGACCCCGGCGCTGGACACGACCAGCAGGGCAAAGGCGGTTGCGGTACCTTTGAATCCATTGAGACGCATCAGACCCTCGCCATCACATAAAAGCTTTTCATGAAGGGGCCGGCCATCGACGGCTCCTTGATCATGGTCACATAGTCGCCGGTGACGAATTGCAGGCGCGAAGAGGCATAGGCCATCCCGAGGCTGACCATGCCGGGCGGCTGCTCGAGCCACTCCGCCCAGGTTTCGGGATCAGCACGCAGATCCCAGTCGAGCCGTTCACCGTCGTAAGCCTTGGCATCGATCGCCTGGCCGTTCTCGATGATCAGCAGGCCGCGCGGTGTCGGCTCGCCGCGAAAGCCGTAGCCGATTTTGGAATTGAAACCGATTTTGCCGAGCGCGCCCGCAAGCGCCGGCTCGGCATTCCACGCTTCTCGGAAGCGCGCCATCCACTCCGGTGAAAACAACGCCATTGAGGCACTCCTCCCCGCCCGCGGGGTCTTGGCGCCCCGTTCAGAACAAGATACGCGAACATTCGTATTTTCTGATGCAATGCCTGTGCCAAGGGTTAATTCATTGTAAAACCTATGTTTTTACATACAAGGCGTGTTGCGCGGGTTGCAACACAAATCCCCGGAAACTCTCAGGAAAATGACTTAAAGCGCTGTTGCAAATATAAAATTTAAGCCTGTCACCTGTCGCGGTGTTGCGCAACGCTCAAACCGTTGCAACAATGAGAGGTGAGGCCTGAACCAATCTCGAGAATGAGGGGGGGGCCGGAAAAGTCATTCTTTCCGGGAGGATGGCTCTTGGTGACACCCAACAGCGATCAACTGCGCGTGCTGCTCGAAGCCGTCGTCTCGTTCATCGACGAGGGCGTGATCGTGGCCGACATGGATGGTCGCGTCATTTATCACAACCCGGCCGCCGCGGCGCTCCTGGGCGCGGCTGGCAATGAGCCGCTGACCTCGCTGCACGCCGTTTTAGGCATTCCCGAGGATCATTCGATCGACAAGGCCCTGGCCGAGGCCGCTCGTGCGGGCAAGGATACCGGCGAGCTGACCGACTTCGTCCGCTTCCAGCGCCGCATCACCGTCAACGGCGAGCCCCGCTATCTTGAGCTGCACAGCTGCCAGACCTGCGAGTTGGTCGGCCAGACGCGCCTGATGATCATGCGCGACGTCTCCGAGCGCCATCGCCTGGAGATGCTGATCGACCGCTCGCGCGGCGACCTCGTCACCAGCGATCGCAAGGTTCTGTCGCTGCTCGAGCGCGTTCACCAGGTCGCTCCCTCGAATGCCTCTGTCCTTCTGCAGGGCGAGTCGGGCACCGGCAAAACGCACATTGCCCGCCTGATCCATCGCCTTTCGCGGCGTGCCGAAAAGCCCTTCGTCGAGGTCAACTGCGCGGCAATTCCCACCTCGCTCATCGAGAGTGAGCTGTTCGGCCACGTCAAAGGCGCCTTCACCGGCGCCATGCGCGATCGTCCGGGACGTTTCCAGGCGGCACATGGCGGCACGCTGTTTCTCGACGAGATTGCCGAAATCCCCATGCACCTCCAGGCCAAGCTCCTGCGTGTCCTCCAGGACCACGAATTCGAGCCGGTCGGGTCCGACAAGACCTTGCACGTCGATATCCGCATTATCACAGCCTCCAACCGCGACCTGCGCGAGATGGTCGATGCCGGCGACTTCCGTGCCGATCTGTATTACCGGCTGGCCGTTTTCACGCTCAACGTGCCACCGATCCGCGAACGTCGCGGCGACATTCCGCTGCTCTTGAAGCACTTCTGCGAGAACCTGGAGGCGCGCGGCTATCCCGCCGGCGTGTCATGCAGCTCCGAGGCGATGCAGATCCTGATGAACTATCACTGGCCTGGCAACGTGCGCGAGCTGGAGAACGCCGTCGAGCACGCGCTGATCTGTGCGGTCGACGGGACCGTGAAGCCCGAGAGTCTGCCCGAGCAGATCCGCATGAGTGTCATGGCCGAACAGATGTGGTCGGGCGGCGACAAGGCTGCGGGACAGACTTTCCCGGCCGGCACGAGCACGGCTGACGAGGATGAGCAGGCACGCCGCGAGATCGAGCACGCGCTCATTCAGTCCAAAGGCAACCGCTCCGCCGCGGCCAAGCTGCTCGGTGTCGACCGCACCACCTTGTGGCGCCGCATGCAACGGTTGCAGATCCTCTCCCCCTCGCACGGCTGAGCTTTTCCGCAAGAACCCGGCAGGCAACAAAGAAAAAGCCGCACGATGGTGCGGCTTTTCGATTTTGTGCGTCGCGAGTAGAGGAATGCGCCGCAGGGAGTATGAAAACGAGGCTCAATGCGTTGCCGCCGCTTTTACGGTCGGTGCCGCCAGCAGGTCGGCGATCAGCAACCCGTCATCTGTCCGCAGCCCGTGATCGCCCGGAGAAACGAAGCGCTCTGCCCGTCCGGCCAGCGCCGGCACCACGTTCATGTCCTGGCTCCAGCCCGCGACCACGCTGTCACCGGCATATGGTGCGCGCACGTCGTTTGTGCGGATGACCGAGACGTAGCGGGCCTTCGGGTGCGGCTGCCGGTTGAGCCAGCCCAGCATGGTGTAGGGACCATCACGCCACAGGTCGCGATACAGAACCTGCGAGCGGTTGATCGTGCTGGCGCCGAACAACGGGGCGACCCACGAAAGTGGCGAATTGCCGATCATCGAGCCGACCTCGGCCGTCGAGGTGCCCAGATGCGGGCTGGCAATCGTCACCAGCGTCGCCGTCTTCGTGTTGGGGTTCGTGACCATTTCGTAGCGCGCCACGACGCCGCCGGCCGAATGCGCTGCCACCGCGATCTTCTCGCCGGGATGGCGCTGCGCCACTTCGGCGATGTTGGCTGACAGAACCTGTGCCTGCAGCGCGATCGGTGCCTCCGTCGGCAGGTCGAGCGTGTAGAGCCGGTTACCGGATTTCGGTGTCGGCAGCGTCGACACGATGCGACCGCCCGGGCCGAGGTAGAGATGGCCGGCATCACTCCAGCCGCGTTGATGCAGGATCGGAACGATGCCGCTCACGCGCCAGCTGCCCGCCGAACCGAGATACCCCTGGACCAGAACCAGCGAGTCCGCATGAGCGCTCTGGGGAGCGCCGAGAGCGGCCAGCGCGGCAATTGCACCAGCACCCAAAGAGCGGCGCGTGCGGCAGAGTAATCGGCGGGTGGAAATCTGCATCATCGACATCGCATCACCTCGTGGTCGATAAAGGCAATTCATATTCGAAAGCGCGAATATAATGCGCTTGTGTGTTCGTGAGCGCCAGTCGGCGGCGCGAAGTGCGACGATTTGTCGATAACGGAGCATGTGCGCACACGGTGGTTTGTGCCCTGCAACAAGCCCCTGGCATGCCATCGGGTCACTGATCGCAGCTTCAGAAATTTTCCATGGCCTAAGGCGAGCAGGCTGCGAAAATGCCGCCGCTGTTGCGCCGCAGCACGGTCGCTGACCTGCGCGTTGCTGACGTTGCCGAGTACTGATTTTGCGAGCAACCGGAGCGCGAATGTCATTCATTCGAATGTGGGAATGTGTTAACGAAATGCACGCTCGCCCATGCGGCCGGGCGCGTCATCGCCGTGACAGGGAGCACTCATGCGCGGTGGTGGTTCGATCAGCACATCCGCTGCCACTTGAGATGGCTCGGAGTTTTAGGGAGTAACGTCATGAAGAAGGCTTTCGCTGCGGTTGTTGGGCTTGCGGCTCTGTCTCTGTCGTCGGCGGCCTTTGCCAATCCGATGGTCGGCAAATGGGCTTGGGAAGGCTTCACCATCGAGTGCAAGGAAGGCGGCGACAACGGTATGTCGTGCATCGTCACCGACGGCCCGAAGAACAAGGGCATGGAAATGGTGAAATCGAAGCTTGAGCCGAAGGATGGCGCCTTCGTAGGCCAGATTGCGCATCCCATGACGGGCGAGACCTACAACGCCAAGATGGTTCAGGACGGCCCCGACGCCTTCAAGATGGACGGCTGCACGGCCGCAGGTGCCTGCGCCTCGGGAACCTTCACGCGCGTCAAGTGATTTGATGGAAGGGCTCAGGTCGAACCGAGCCACGACTTGCGCAATGACGAAAACGAAGGCGCTGGAGCTACTCCAGCGCCTTTTGTTGTTTCCGGAAGATCGCTTGAATGGATAGGGGCGCGCTCAGACCTCGCGTGTGCGCCCGCCGAAAAAGCCGAGCACCAGGGCCGCGATCAGGAAGCCCGCGCCGATTTGCCAGAACGGCACGATGTTGAATTCCATCTTGCTGAAGTCGCCGAAGTTGATGCCGGGGGCCGCTCCGAGGAAGAAACCGGCGACCTGACACGCGAAGAAGAAAATTGCAAAGCCCAGTGTGATGCGGCCCAGGAGCAGAACCCAGCCGCCGGTGCTGGCGCGGAAGATCACATGCATGATGAGCAGCGCCAGTCCGGCGGCCGCCGCGATGACGCCGAGCCACATCAGCGGCTTCATGTAGGGCATCATCATCGTCATCATCTCGATCATGAACTGCTTCATCGTAACTGGTCCTCCCGATGGGCACGCGTTGCCGGCCCTTGTGCGACGCCATTTTCGACAACGTGTCTCAAAGCCCGCATATCGCTCAATCAAAAAATGCGATTGCGTGAATATGCCGCTTGGTCGTTGGGCCGGCTGCGGTTCTGCTGCGCTGCAATATCAGCACGGACCACGCTCCGTAGCAGGCGCCCTGTAACGCGCGCAGATGTTTTGGTTGCGTACGACCCGTCATATTCGCATCATTGCAAATCAATACCCGATCCGGTGCCGGCTTTGGCCGGCAGTCCAAGAAGATCACCCCAGACGCCAGGAAACGCCCCATGTTCGCATTCATTCGCAATGTTTTTGCGCTGATCGGCCTGATCGCCGTCATCGGCGGTGGCTACATGTACATGAGTCACGGCAGCGCCCTGAACATGTTCAAGGACTTCGATCCCAAGGCCGCCGACACCTACAAGGAGATGGCCGACAAGCTGATGGAGACGGGCAACCCCGCCGAGGCGACCGTCTGGAAGGCACAGGTCAAGGAGGGCCTGAGCTTCGAAGAGGTGGATCAGTCGATCAAGTCGGTGGCCCAGGAACTCAACATCCGCGACGTCGGCGCGTTGCCGCTCGGCGACCAGGTCGCCGCGATGCAGGGCAAGCCATGGCGCAAGCTGAAGATCTATCTGTTCTGCAACCCGCTCACGGCTGCCAAGATGATCGACTATTCCGATGCGTTCTCCGCCTACCTGCCGTGTCGCATTTCGCTTCTGGAAGACAAGACCGGCCGGCTTTGGATCTACACGCTCAACATGGACATGATGATCCATGGCGGTAAACCGCTGCCGCCGGAGCTGAAGGAGGAAGCGATCGGCGTGAAGAAGATCATGCAGGGCATCCTCGACCGCGGCGCCAAGGGCGATTTCTGATCCGGACTGAAACGATCAATGGCAGAGGCGTTCGGCCTCTGCCATTTGCATGTGGTCCAGCGGATCGAGGCAGTATTCAGCGACAACTGTTCGGTTGAAACGCCGCCGGCAGTGGCAACGGGTCAGACGGCCTGTGCATCAGCGCGCCGTACGCGCACCGGCTCTTCAATGAGGAACCGCGCGATCGCTGCCAGCGCCACCTCCCGGTTCCGGTCCAGAAGAACTTCGTGGTAGCTGTCGGGGACGATGGTGAGTTCGGTCGTGCCGCGCACGTATCGGGCGATCCGCTCGGCATTGCGCAGCGAGCTGATGTCGTCCTCGCGGGCATGCACGATGAGCGTTTTGCGCGTTACATCGCCAAGCTCTCGCGAGGTAACACGCGCCAGACGATTGAACTCGAGCATTTTGACGCCGCTGATCTCGTTGATGCGCGGCCCGAACTCGCGTTCCAGCATGCGCCGGACCACCATGCGGATGCGCTCGTCCTTGAGACCGTAGGGTGCGCGGTCATGGAACGTGAAATAGCGCGCGAACCAGCGCTGGGTCACGAGCTTGAACAGTTGCAGGCTGCGCGGCACGGCCCAGCCGTCACCGGTAAAGGTCGGAGAGACGACGACAAGATCACCAGCGGTCTCTCTGTTTCTGGCGGACAGCAACAGTCCGAGCAGCGCACCGCCGCAGAACCCGCACACGTGAACCGTGTCGCAGCTGCGCGCCAGCTGGTCGAACTGCGTCTCGGCCTGCTCCAGCCAGTCGCGCCATGACAGGCTGGCATCCGGATCCGTACCGCCTGCAAGCCCTTCGATAACGGGCGTGTGGACCTGATAGCCCAGCGACTTCATCTGCAGCGCCAGCGGGTGCAGCTCGGCGGGATTGCCGCCAAGTCCGTGCAAAAGAAGC
>CAZDNY010000059.1:0-11142 GCA_964506885.1 uncultured Hyphomicrobiaceae bacterium
GCGGCCAATGGCGGCGGGCGTGCCGGCATGGGCGCGATACACCGGTTAGAGCTTGGCGAGCGCGCACTGGCCGCGCGCGAGCGGGTCAACCGGGCGCTCAATGCTGTCGGTCCGGAACTGGGCAGCGTGCTGGTCGACGTTTGCTGTCATCTCAAAGGGCTCGAGCAGCTCGAGAAGGCCGCAGGGTGGCCACAGCGCTCAGCCAAGATTGTTCTGCTGGTCGGCCTCTCGGCTCTGGCGCGGCATTACGGTCTGGAGCATCGCGCGCATGCCGATGGACGCGAGGCCCATGGGCCGGCGCGCGTGCTGCACTGGGGGGCGAGCGGTTACCGGCCTGAAACGACGTTGTTCCCAATCGATGACGCAGAACGCTGATCGATCAGATGCGACTATTGCCGTGACGTTTTGACGACGTTTGCTCAGGCACCGGCGGCGCTGGCATCGGCGCGAATGCGGGCCACCATGGATGCCAGCCCGTTGGAACGTTGCTGGGTGAGGTGCTCGGCAAGTCCGAACTCTGTGAAAACAGACTGGGGATCAGAGCTCAATATCTCGTCTGGCGTGGCGTCCTGGTAGAGAGCGAACAGGATTGCAATCAATCCGCGCACGATGTGGGCATCGCTGTCGCCTTCGAAATGCAGATGCCGCGAGCCGTCCTTTTCATCAATGCGCGTCGCAATCCAGACCTGGCTCGCACAGCCTCGCACCTTGTTGGCATCCGTGCGCATGGTCTCGGGAAACTCGGGCAACTGACGGCCCAGCTCAATGACATACCGGTAGCGGTCCTCCCAGTCGTCGAGCAGGGCAAAATCGTCACGAATCTCTGAAAGTCTGGTGGACAAGGGCTGATCTCCGCGCTCATCACGTGCCCGACTGACATAGGGCGTGTTCGGCACGGAGGCAAGCGCCGCGCCTTTAGAGTGCGGCGTCGTTCTGGTGCGCAGGCCTTGCCGCGGCAGTGATTGCGGCGTCAGTTGTATCGGATCGTCTGGACCGGGCGGTTCGTGCCGCGCCACTGAGGAACGAGATCGTCGTTCGTCAACGTGCCTTGCGGTTTTGCGGGAACGGCCTGGGGGGATGCGTCCCACCGGGAGAGGGAGCGGTTCTGGTCGTGCGCTGGCTGATGAGCGGGTTCATCGGATTTTCCGCTTCCAGTGATCAGTGCGTAGACGACACCCGCTCCGAAGTGAGCCTTGCTCTTGAGATCCTCGAATACGGCGCCTGCCTTCTCGCACATGGCTGGTTCGCGGTTGCAAACGGTGATGACGCTTTCGTATGCATTCGTTGCAGTGGCCACGAATTGCTGCTGGCGCACGGGGTCGGATGGTAGCAGATAAATCGTGGCGCCAAGTAATATGATTGTCCGGACTGAAAACATCGCGCAACTCCTGTCGAGGTCCAAGCCTCGGCGGCAACCCTAACGGTTAACCTTCAAGAAAGCGCTTGGAAGCGCGGTCGCCTTTGTCGCAAATGCGCAGCAAATTTTATTTTTCCGTCCTCTGCAGTCGTGGGTTGGTGATGCCGCCCAGCTACGGTTAACGATGCGTTCACGCGCCCTTTCGATAATCGGGCGAAGACATGGGCGTCGCAGCGGGCGGATCGTATATGACAGTACGACAGATCAGGTTTGGATTGGCGGCAGCGGGGGTGATCGCAGCATCGATCCTGATCAACCTGCTGGCGATGCAACCCGATGGTCGCGGCTTGCGACCCGACCGACCTTATCGTGGTCTTGCCGATCTGCCGGGGACGCCGTCGACGACGGTCGGCCCTAAGGAGCAAGCCGATGACCGCATTGCTGCTGCATCGCGGCAGGATGCGGACGGCAATGCATCGGCTCTCGCCGCCGACTCGAGTGCAAAGCGGGAAAGCGAGTTCGTGATGAGCGTGCAACGCGAGTTGTCGAAGCGTGGTTACGTGCCGGGCAACGTCAACGGTAGCCTCGATACCGTCACGCGCGCGGCGATCATGGCTTTCGAATACGACCGCGGGCTGGACCTGACCGCCGCACCTTCTGCGGAGCTGATCGCGGAATTGCATAGCAATGTGCCGCTTGCCGTGAGATCGGGCACCGGTGCGCGCAAGACGGGTCCGGAAGCGGAAGCCGTGATCCGGGCGGTACAGCAATCACTGGCGCTGCTCAACTACAGGCCCGGTGCGGCCGATGGGGTCATGGGGCAGGCGACGGCGGCTGCAATCCGCGCATTCGAGCGCGATCAGCGGCTCCCCGAAACAGGGCGCGTTTCAGGACTGCTGGTGACGCGGCTGGTCCAGGTCAGCGGAAACGGCCGGCTGGCGTCGCGCTGAAATTCACGATCGCAGACCGTAGTCATGACGGCCCAGCTGGCATCCGGCCGCACGTTCGAGAAAACCTCAACAGCGTTGCGTCGATGCGCTATGACATGACGATGCGACTGCGCTCCGACATCTGGGTCAAAGCCTATCTGCGCGCCTGTTCAACACAGGGTGCGCATGCCGTCGTCGTGCGCCATGGTGACGACGATGCAGGTGCCATATACATCAAGATCTCGCGGCTCGATGGAAGCGCGTTTGCATTCGGGCCCGCTCCGGCTGGGCTCTCGGGGGCCGCCAGCGAGCGCAAATGGATTTTGCTGACGCGCGATTCGCATGCGAACGAGCATGATGTCGATGCGATGCTGAAGCGGGAGGCGGAGTTCGATCCCGATCTTTGGATTATCGAAGTCGAGGATCGAGAGGGACGTACATTCCTCGACGGATGGATCGACACGTCAGACACATGATTGCAACACCAGACTCGGCATGGGCCTGGCAAGGCACTTCTTAACTTCCCATTAACGTTTGCGGCTGCCAACTAGGAAGCGTGGGCAAAGAATCAAAACAACCAGCCCGAGGAAACGCAGAGGGGTTCTGCAGCGGGGACGGGTTATGGGACTGATACTTGACTTCAACGAGCATGCTTCGAAAGCGTTCGGCAAGACGTCGCGTGGAAGTGCAAGTGGCTCGGCTGAGATCGTCATCTTTCCGGGTGTGCGCTATGAGCGCTGGGAAGGCGATCAGGAGAGCGAGGGTGAGAGCACGACTCTTCATCGTGATCGCATCGAATTGCCGGACTGAGGCAGGATGCTCGGCTTGGCCCATGCCATGACGGCATGGTGAGGATGACGCGGCGGGGCCGGGTCGCGGTCTGTCCGGCATGACGGTGCCCAGAGCGAGCGTTCAAACTGACGCCGAAATGAAATCAGCTGACGCAAGGATGGACGGTCCGGTCTGTCGGCGTGTAACGCGTTTGGCGTGCATGCTGCATAGGGCCGATGATCTGCGACGCAGACGCAGAGCCCAGCAAGCAAGCTGATTGAGAAGATAAACGACCTAGTGTTCTGGAATGGTCGGATGCTTTTCTGCGTGGCTGCCGCTGATGGCGGGCACGTCTCGCGTTCCTATTACAATGACCTGTCTCTTCGACCTCAGGAGCGCGTCCCGGCAAGCCGGCAGGAGGCGCTTCTCAGAAGTTGTTCCGTCTGGGTGAGATAGGACACGCCGCGATCGGGAAGCGCATATACGACGATGCCACGATCTGCGGGCAGGGTTGCCGAGGGCACCTGGTCGCTCTGGCGTCCGCGTGCCTCGGGTGTCAATCCCAGGAAGCGCCCGTCGGCCGGCACGATGCGCACGCGATGCAAGGCCACGTCGGATTGTGCGGCAGTGTAAATCGCTTCCCCCTCGACCGAATAGATGGTCAGGCTGGAGCCGGTCTCGCTCAACTCGACCGAGACGTCCACGGGACCAGTGGTCGTATCGAAGCGACACATGGCATAGCGCAAGGCCGGGCTCATGAACGGCAGCGGCTGGGCGCCCGGTGCAATCTGCGGCAGGACCAGGACGCTATTTGCGGGAAGGACACCCTCGAGCCTGTTATAGGCGGTGGCGATGGCAAGGCTCGGTGCGGCGAGGGTGGCGACGATGTGGAGAATGCCGACGCCAAACAATGCGGCCGTCACGATGCGCCAGTTGATGAGACGCACGGGTTTGGTGAGCGTGCGCCAGATCGAGGCCGAGCGTTCTTCGGTCCTGCGGTGATCTTTCGGCACGCTGACAGGTGCGGATGGCGAGCGGGCCGGCAACGCATTTGCGATAGCGCCCAGCTTGGGCATCGCCGGCAGCTTGCGCGGCAAGGATATGTTGGGCGGTGCTGGCAGCTTGGGGATTTTCATCGGCATGTCACCCTGACGATCTCAGGCAGCGTATCCTCGTCCTGCTGGCGTCGGTTTTCCGCGATCGAGATATTGCCGTCCTGCAGTGTCAGCATGACGGCGAGGCTGCCGGCGCCTCCCGTGGGCAGCCAGTTTCCCGGACGAGCATCGCGCGCCACGGAAATGATGAAACGTCCGTCCGGGGCGATGGCGACTGTTTCGCGCGAGAACGCATGGCGTCCGGCTGGATTGGGGATCAAGGCTCCGTCCCCGTCGAAAACAGTCATAGCCCACCAGCGCGCGGCAAAGTCATGTCCCTCGATGGTGTAGTCGCAGGAGGAATAGAGCTCCTTGCCGGTGCTATCTGTGCGGGCGACATAGGTGCGCGAGATGTCGGCACTGGAGGGCAGTATGCCGAGGCGGGCGAAATGGGCGCGAGTGTAGGGGTCGGTGTTGTAGCGAGCCGCGTTTGACCAGGACTCCCAGGGGCCGATGCGGGTTACCGAAAAAGTGGAGCCGGCATGCACCATGTACCAGTGCGAGCCGATACCTCCGATCAGCACGATGCCGATGAAAAGCGCCCAATCCGATACGGTTCGGAAGAAACCGCGAATACGCTGCTTCAGTCTGTAGAGCTGATAGTACATGGGCAGCCGTGGTTCTCAGCAGTTCCTATGGGGCCGTGCGACGGGTGACGACCGGCGAGGTTTGCGTTTCGGGTTTTGCCGATGCTGCGCGCGCGTTGCGAGGTGCTATCTGCTCCGTGCGCCGTTCGGGGAGGTCTTTCGGGACGATCTGTTGGTTGCTCGCGGCTTTGCGCAATGCGGCGGCAAGCCGCTTGAGGGCATCGCGCGTGGACGACGGCATGCGCTTGTCGCGGCCGGCGGCGGTCCGCGCGGCCGCCAGAGCGGGATCGACGCGCTTGAGTTCGGCCAGGCGCTGCTGTTCTTCGACTTGCCGCGGATGGGGCGAGAGGCCGGGGATCGTGGGGATGTTCATGTCGGTATGGGCGACCGACATGTAGGACTGCCAGATCTGGGCAGGCAGGCTGCCTCCCGTGACGCCCGAGGTCGGGCGGAAGTCGTCGTTGCCGATCCAGACGCCGGTGACGAGTTGCCCGGTGAAGCCCATGAACCAGGCGTCGCGGTAGCTGGAGCTGGTGCCCGTCTTGCCAACAACGTTTGTGAAGTCGAGCTTTGCGCGTCCGCCAGTACCACCTTCGACGACCGCCTGGAGCATCTCATTCATTTGCTCGGCGACTTCGCGCTTGATGACCTGGGGTGCCTTGGGCTCGTCGCGCTCTCTCGAATAGATAACTTCGCCCTGTGAGTTTATGAGTTCGGTCACTCCGTAGGGTTTGGCCAGCTTGCCGCCGTTGGCGAAGGTGGCAAAGCCGCCGGTGTGTTCGAGAACCGTGACGCCGCCGTCGCCGAGCGCCATCGAGCAGCTCTTGCGAATGCCGCTGACGCCGAGGCGATCGACCATCTCGAGAACCTTCTCACGGCCGAGTCTCAGCGACAGGTCGACGGCCACCGTGTTGAGCGACCGGGCAAGTGCTTCTGTCATCGACAGGGATCGACCGGAGCCGCCGCCGCCCGAGTAGTTCTTCGGTGACCAGTTGCCACAGCTGCGTGAACTGTCGCGCACTGTCGAGCGGGGTGAGTAGCCGTTTTCGAGTGCGACGGCATAGACGTAGGGCTTGAAAGACGAGCCGGGCTGGCGGCGCGCTGCGGTGGCGCGATTGAACTGGCTTTCGCCGTAGTCGATGCCGCCAACGATGGCGCGAACGGCGCCATCGACTTCCATGGAGACGAGTGCGCCGGAGCGCGCCCGCAGCGAGCGTCCCGACGAGCGTATCCGGGAAACGAGCGCTTCGTCGGCAGCGCGCTGCAGGCCGAGGTCTATGGTCGTCTTGGCCGTCAGGACGTATTGGCCTTTGCCTTCAGCCAGGCGCTGTACCTCTTCAAAGGCCCAGTCGAGGAACCAGTCAGGGCTATTGGTGGTCCGGTTCTCGACGATCTTGGCCGGGGTCAAGCGGGCGGAATGCACCTGGCCTGACGTGTAGAAGCCTGCTTCGACGAGATTGGACAAGACCTCGTTGGTGCGCGCGCGCGCGGCCGGGAGGTTGATGTGAGGCGCATACTTCGTGGGCGCCTTGTAAAGACCGGCGAGAAGGGCTGCTTCGGACAGGTTGATGTTGCGAACGGACTTGCCGAAGTAGAATTGGGAGGCAGCCTCGACACCGAAGGCGCCGCCGCCCATGTAGGCGCGGTCGAGGTAGAGCTTGAGGATCTCGCGCTTGGTCAGCCGGCTTTCCAGAAGAAAGGCGAGGAACGCTTCCTTGATCTTACGCTGAATGGAGCGTTCGGAAGACAAAAACAGGTTTTTGGCGAGCTGCTGGGTCAGCGTCGAGCCACCCTGGACGACGTCGTTGGCGCGCAGGTTCTCGACGAGCGCACGCGCGGTGCCGAGTATATCCACGCCGAAGTGTTCGAAAAAGCGGCGGTCCTCGGTGGCGAGCGTGGCCTTGACCACATAGTCGGGAATTTCTTCGAGCGGTACTGCGTCGTTATGGAGGATGCCGCGCTTGCCGATCTCGTTGCCGTAGCGGTCGAGAAACTTGACAGAATAGCGCCCGGTGAGGAAGCGGCCTTCGTCGAATTCCAATAGTGCCGGCAGGGCCAAGGCATAGAGCAGGACCAACCCGCCCGTTCCCAGTGTGAGCGCCTCGCTGGCGGCTTCATTGGCGAGCCGCCGCCAGCCGGTGATCTTGAAGCGGGCGAAGAAACTCGAGGCGGAGTTCCAAGTATCGCCGAGCCATGCGCGCACGGCGGCCAGCGAGGAATCGATCCGTGAATCGATGCTCAGCCAGTCGATCAGGCGATCGCGCCCGCCTTGCTTGAAAAACCAATCGCTCAACTTCGACCCCGGCTCCCCACTGTGATCATGCGCTGACCCGTCCCACGGCGCTGGCACGTAAGCCGATCCGCCGACTGCGTCGCGCTGAGGGCGGCTCGTTCAATGTGCTCTGCGCGGCCCGGCTGGCTGCCAGGATATGGGCCGATCGACCAGGCTGTGCCCCACCGGTTACAAATGGCACACTGGCGAGGCACATCGGGCTTCTGCCACAGCCAGACAGTCCGGCAAAGTGCGCATTGCCATTGCGACTCAAATGACGACAGGAATGTGGTTATTTATATCCCAGGAGCAGCCGATCGCGAGAGGTCCCGTTGAGCGCAAAGGAAGATGACGCAGAGCCCTTTTGGCGGACAAAGACGCTTGAACAGATGACGCCGGAGGAGTGGGAGAGCCTGTGCGATGGCTGCGGGCGTTGCTGCCTGATCAAGCTCGAGGACGACGACGACGGCGAGGTGCACCTGACCCGGCTTGCCTGCGAACTTCTGGATATCGGCGCATGCCGTTGTAGAGATTATGCAAACAGGCACGACAGGATGCCGGATTGCTTGCAGATCGACGTGGAGCGGGTGCGCGGGCTGTCGTGGCTGCCGCGGACATGCGCTTACCGGAGGCTGGATGAGGGGCGGGATCTGGCGTGGTGGCACCCGTTGGTGTCGGGAACGCCAGAAACGGTGCACCAGGCCGGGATTTCGGTGCGGGACTGGGCCATCAGCGAGAAGGCGACATCTGTCACAGCCTATCATCGCTTCATTATCAGTGACTTCGACGATTCGTAGGCGCTGAGAAGCACGCGTCGCCAGAGTTTTATTATCCCCGGCGTGCGTAGTCGTATCATGATGTTCTGTTTATCCATCAAGTAAAACCGAATGTGACGTGCGGGTTGTTTTATTTTTTCTTCTGACTTTCAAGTATTGCTGTTGACAGCGGTACGGTCGTCACGTATGTTTTCTTTACAACGCGAGAAGTGAGCGCCGCGGGCGCCGCCTCTGGCGTTTTTTTATTCCAGATCCGGCATTGGAGCGGCATGTCTCTCGATCAGGCTGCGTGGGCTGAGATCGCGCGTCTTTGGCTGGAGGGCCGTGAACCGCTGTCGCGGGTCGGGGCACGCTTCGGAATCTCGCATCAGAAAATCGTGGGGCATGCGCGGCGCGAGCGGTGGCCGCCACGTGGTCCGGCGCATGTGTCCACGCACGATTTGCTGGCGGGCTCCAAGGCCTGCGCCGCTGACGCTGAGCGACCGCGCCACAAGGATGGTCCGCGACCGGGCTGTGGTGATGCTGCTTACTCGGGCAGGGAAGGGGAAGCCGTAGCGACGGGGAGCGCAGCGGAGCGGCACGCGTGCGGGACGAGCGATCGGGCTGCTGCACGGCGGGCAATGGTGGAGAGGTTGTTTGATGCCATGGACACGAAGCTGAGCGCGATCGAGCGGAGGCTCGCGGGCGGTGGCGATGTCACGCCAGCCGACAGCGAACGTACGACGCGGGCGCTGAACACACTGGTGCGCAGCCTGGAGAAGCTGGCGGACTACGAAGGCAAGATTTCCAACGCCAAGGTGGCAGGACGGAAGCATGGAAAGCGGCGCGAGGATGCAGACGATCCGGAGCGCCGGCGCCAGGAGCTTGCGGGCCGCATTGAGCGGCTGCTCAAGGGCCGCTGATCTGGCGAGCCTTCTGGACGCCTTGTCGCCGGACGATCTGGCGTTCGTGCTGAACGACTGGCTGGTGTGGGCGCGTGACGATCAACTGCCGCCGGCGGCGGGGGCGGGGGCGGCGAGCAAGGATTGGCGGGTCTGGCTGATCCTGGGTGGACGCGGTGCAGGCAAGACCCGCGCGGGTGCGGAATGGGTGCGCGCCAAGGCGCTCGGCCTGGCACCGCTCGCGGAGCGGCCGGCTGAGCGTATCGCGCTTGTCGGGGAGACGATTGCCGATGTGCGGCGCGTGATGATCGAGGGTGTCTCGGGCTTACTGAGCGTCCACAGCGAGGATGAGCGTCCGCGCTTCGAGGTGTCGAAGGGGCAGCTCGTGTGGCCGAACGGAACGGTGGCGGAGATCTTTTCCGCAGAGTCGCCCGATGGGCTGCGCGGGCCGCAGTTCGCGGCGGCCTGGTGTGACGAGCTGTGCAAGTGGCGACACGCGGAGGCGACATGGGACATGCTTCAGTTTGCGCTGCGGCTGGGCCTGCAGCCGCAGGCCGTGGTGACGACAACGCCGCGGCCGCTGCCGTTGCTGAAAGCAATCATGGCGGATGGGGCGACCGTGACCACCCGAGCGGCAACAGCGGACAATGCCGACAACCTGGCACCGTCATTCGTTGCGGAGATGCAAAGGCGATACGAGGGGACGGCCTTGGGACGGCAGGAACTGTTCGGCGAGGTGCTCGAGGAGCTTTCGGGCGGGTTGTGCGGGCGGCATATGACGATCATCAGGCGGACCGGGTGGTCGCAGAGGTCAATCAGGGCGGTGATCTCGTGGTCACGCTGCTGCGGCAGATCGACCGGGCGATGCCCGTGCGTACGGTGCGGGCGACACGCGGCAAGTGGTTGCGGGCAGAGCCTGTCGCTGCGCTTTATGCCGAAGGGCGCGTTGTGCATGCGGGCCGGTTCGAGGCGCTGGAAGAACAGATGTGCGCGTTCGGGGCGGACGGGCGGGCCAGCGGGCGCAGCCCTGACCGGCTCGATGCGCTGGTGTGGGCGGTCACCGACCTGCTGATCGATCCGCCAGCACCGCCACGACCTGCACCTGTGCCTTGGATCCGGCGGCTGTAGGTCGGGGCCAACGGACAAAAAGACAACTCGATCGATTGTGTGCGGCGTCCGCGTGGTTGCGAGGCGCCGTATTCATTTTGGGCAAAACGAGGATGACACGTATGGCGCGCATGAGCGATGCGCTGGCCCGGCTGGTGCCGTGGCGGGCGGAGCCGACGGGCGAGCTGGCGACGAAAGCGAGCAAGGCGCATCGCCTGGTTGCGTTCGAGCAGCTCGGGCAGCCGCAATGGACGCCCCGCGACTATGCGGCTTTCGCGCGCGAAGGGTTCATGCAGAACGCGATCGTCTACCGGTCCGTGCGCATGGTTGCGGAGGCTGCCGCATCGATTCCGCTGCTGCTCTACGAGGGCGCTTACGAGATCGAGAGCCATCCGTTCCTCGATCTCATCGCGCATCCGAGCCTGGACCACACCAGCGCCGACTTTTTCGAGAGCTGGTACGGATATCTCCTGGTGTCGGGCAATGCCTATGTCGAGGCGGTGGGGGTCGATGGCGGCGTGCGGGAGTTGCACGCGCTGAGGCCGGACCGCGTCAAAGTCATACCGGGCCGCGACGGCTGGCCGGAAGGATACGAATATGCCGCGGGTGGGCGCTCGATAAGGATCATGGGCGAGGTGGTGGAGGGCGTGCGCTCGGTGCTGCATGTGCGCCTCTTCCATCCAGCGAACGACTACTACGGCATGAGCCCGATCGAGGCGGCGGCGAGCGCGATCGACATCCACAACCAGGCTGCCAAGTGGAACAAAGCGCTGCTCGACAACTCGGCGCGGCCGTCAGGCGCGCTGGTCTATGCCGCCCGCGAGGGGCAGATGACCGAGGAACAGTTCCAGCGGCTCAAGGATGAACTGGAGGTCGGTTTTCAAGGTGCGCGCCAGGCCGGGCGTCCGATGCTGCTGGAAGGCGGACTCGACTGGAAGCAGCTGTCGCTGTCGCCGAAGGACATGGATTTCGTCGAGGCGAAGAATGCCGCGGCGCGCGAGATTGCGCTGGCGCTGGGTGTGCCGCCGATGCTGCTGGGTATCCCGGGTGACAACACCTATTCGAACTACCAGGAAGCGACGCGTTCGTTCTGGCGGCAGACCGTGCTGCCGCTGGTCAATCGCACCGCGAAGGCGATGTCGATGTGGCTGGCGCCGGCGTGGGGAAGCGGGCTGGAGCTGCGCCCCGACCTCGATGCGATCGAAGCCCTGTCGGCCGAGCGCGATCAGCTGTGGGCGCGGCTGGAGAAGGCGAGCTTCCTGACGCAAGACGAGAAGCGCGCGGCGGCAGGGTATGGGCCGCTGGCGG
>CAZDNY010000060.1:0-10925 GCA_964506885.1 uncultured Hyphomicrobiaceae bacterium
CGCCCCGCTGCGGACATGCCTGGCGAACGCCTGTCGTGGCCGCCGACCCATCCGGGCGGACACCGCTGAGCAGCGATGAAGAGATTGCGCGCTTGACGAGCCGCGCACAAAACATCGCAGCCCTGCGCCCGGGCAACGCCATCAGTTCGGCCGACCCTCTATAAGACTCAAACTAATATATGCGCAGTCGGCGATACGTTAGATTGCGACCAAAAGCGGGATGTGCCGTTGTTGCAACGCTCTGGCACATTTGGCATGGTCCGGCCGCACATCTCGTAAGAAGGTGGCGTCAGGAAGCCGACGGCTGGTCATTCGACCTACGCCGCCTCCCACGACTTGCGCCGCTATCTGAGCCCGTGTCCAAGACACAGGGCTAAAAAGGGGACGTCCACATGACCGAATTACTCTGGGGGATTATCGCCTGCGGGGCGTTATCCATCGTCTACGCCGTCTACACAATCCAGTCGGTGATGAAATCCGACACCGGCACCGAGCGGATGCAGGAGATTTCTGCGGCAGTCCGCGAGGGTGCGCAGGCCTATCTCAATCGCCAGTACACCACCATCGCCATCGTTGGTGCCGTGGTGTTCGTCGCCGCCTGGGTTCTGCTCGGCCCGCTCGTCGCGCTGGGCTACCTGATCGGTGCGGTGCTGTCGGGCCTGGCCGGCTACATCGGCATGCATGTCTCCGTGCGCGCCAACGTACGCACCGCGCAGGCCGCATCGCAGTCGCTGGCCGCCGGCCTCGACATCGCCTTCAAGGCGGGTGCGGTGACCGGCATGCTCGTCGCCGGTCTGGCGCTGCTCGGCGTCGCCGTCTACTACTTCATCCTCGTCGGCCCGTTGGGTCTGTCGACGTCTGACCGCACCGTGATCGACGCGCTGGTCGCGCTCGGCTTCGGCGCATCGCTGATCTCGATCTTCGCCCGTCTCGGCGGCGGCATCTTCACCAAGGGTGCGGACGTCGGCGGTGACCTCGTCGGCAAGGTCGAAGCCGGCATCCCCGAGGACGATCCGCGCAACCCCGCGACCATCGCCGACAACGTCGGTGACAACGTCGGTGACTGCGCCGGCATGGCCGCCGACCTGTTCGAGACCTACGCGGTGACCGTCGTCGCCACCATGGTGCTGGCAGCGATCCTGTTTGCTTCCCAGTCGAACCTGCAGGCGCTGATGATCTACCCGCTGGCGATCGGTGCAGCCTGCATCGTCACCTCGATCATCGGCACGTTCTTCGTCAAGCTCGGCTCCAACGGCTCGATCATGGGCGCGCTCTATCGCGGCGTCATCGCCACCGGCGTCCTCTCCTTGGGCGGTCTGTGGCTGGCGACCGAATACGTGCTGGGCGGCTTCGGCGAGGTCGGCCGCGTCGGTGATTTCGTCATCACCGGCCAGAACCTGTTCATCTGCGGTATCGTCGGCCTCGCGCTGACCGGCGCCATCGTCTGGATCACGGAGTACTACACCGGCATCGGTTTCCGCCCGGTCCGCTCCATCTCCCAGGCGTCCGTCACCGGTCACGGTACCAACGTCATCCAGGGTCTCGCCGTCTCGCTCGAGGCGACCGCCCTGCCGACACTGGCAATCGTTGCCGGCATCCTGCTGACCTACAACCTGGGCGGCCTGTTCGGCACCGCGATCGCAACGACCACCATGCTCGGCCTCGCCGGCATGATCGTCGCGCTCGACGCCTTCGGTCCGGTCACCGACAACGCCGGCGGCATCGCCGAGATGTCGGGTCTGCCCAAGGAGGTGCGTCAGGCCACCGACGCGCTCGACGCGGTCGGCAACACCACCAAGGCCGTCACCAAGGGCTACGCCATCGGTTCCGCCGGTCTGGGCGCGCTGGTGCTGTTTGCCGCCTACAACTACGACCTGCAGCACTTCATTGCCGAGGCGAACAAGGAAGGCTCGACCGTCTACCAGTTCTTCAAGGGCGTGAACATCAACTTCGGCCTCGACAACCCCTATGTCGTGGTCGGCCTGCTCTTGGGCGGTTTGATCCCCTACCTGTTCGGCGGCATCGCCATGACGGCCGTCGGCCGCGCGGCGGGCTCGATCGTCGAAGAGGTGCGCCGCCAGTTCAAGGCCGACCCGGGCATCATGAAGGGCACCTCCAAGCCCGACTACGCCCGCGCCGTCGACCTGCTGACCAAGGCGGCCATCAAGGAGATGGTGATCCCGTCCCTGCTGCCGGTGCTCTCGCCGATCGTGCTGTTCGTCATCGTCAACATGATCGCCGGCAAGGGCGCGGCCTTCTCAGCTGTCGGCGCGATGCTCCTGGGCGTCATCGTGACAGGCCTCTTCGTTGCGATCTCGATGACTTCGGGCGGCGGCGCCTGGGACAACGCCAAGAAGTCCTTCGAGGACGGCTTCGTCGACAAGGACGGCGTCAAGCACCTCAAAGGAACCGAGGCGCACAAGGCGTCGGTCACCGGCGACACAGTCGGCGATCCCTACAAGGACACCGCCGGCCCCGCTGTGAACCCGGCCATCAAGATCACCAACATCGTCGCGTTGCTGCTGCTCGCGGTGCTGGCGCACGGGTGATCATGGAGGCGGCTTCGGTCGCCTGGCATGACAGGAAACACGAAGGCCCCGGACATGACCTCCGGGGCCTTTGTTATCTTGGCCCCACCCACATCGTCACCGCCCGAAAGAGGCGCGCCGTTGCTCCGCCCACATCGTCATCCCCGACTTGGTCGGGGATCCAGTCAGGCGATGTATCTTCCCGCTTTCGCGGGAATGACGGGCAGCGGTTGGGGCAACACATGTGCCTCAAGCCGCCCGGAACAGCCGCACAGCCTCGTCGCATTCGAACAGGTACAGCAGCGGCCTCAGCACCCGCCCGCGCGGTCCGGACAACTCCGGGTCGGTTTCCAGCACCAATCGTGCATCGTCGCGCGCCGCTTCTTCCAGCGCGTCGGACAGAGCCTGCCGATCACGACATTCGCCGAAGACTACCTGCCCGGCGACATTGTCACCTATGCGCGCCCCCAGAACACCGGAACGGCCTCGCGCTCGCATATCGCCATGGTCAGCGACATTATCGCGCCATCCGGCAGGCCGATGATCATTCACAACCGCGGCTGGGGACCGCAGCTGGAAGACGCGCTGTTCGTCGACCGGATCACCGGTCATTACCGCTTTTCACCGCTCGATGCGACCGATCCGATCGGTGATATACCGCCGCCGGATGGCCCCCACCGGCTCTCGCGCCAGGCCTCCGCAGAACCGCTAACGCAACTCCGCCGCCACAACCGCGCCGCCCCCGCAGCGCCGCGCACCCTGCGCTGATTGCTGCCCCATCAGCGCCCGCGGGCACGCCGTCTCAATCGACTGCGCACCACGAAATACAGCTTCCCCCATGAGCGCAAAGTCGCCGCCCTCCCTTCATCGTTTCGGCAAGCTTTGATGATTCCTTGTCCACGCTCGAAGCCCGCGCGCACTTGGCTGGCGCGGTCTGCAAGGAGGACATTTTCGAGGTGTATGCCCAACGCGATATCTCACACGCGACACGGTGGATCCCACATGCGATCCGCACTGCCGTTGGACCGGCAATGGCCGCACTCGCCCTCGCCGCTCTAATCCTTGCCGCGTGGTCACCAGCTCCCGTCCTGGCCGCCGCTGATCACGAATTCGGCAAGCGCCTCGTCGCCGCCGCCCGCAAGCAGACCTGGATCCCGGTCATCTACAGTCCCGCCTACCGCAAGATCGATTACCCGAATGGAGACGTGCCCTGGTACTTCGGTGTCTGCACCGACGTGATTGTTCGCGCCTACCGCAGCCTCGATATCGACCTGCAGGTTCTCGTCCACGAGGCTCGTGTCGGATCCGGCGACACCAATATCGACCACCGCCGGGTGCCCGTGCTCAAGCGCTTTTTCGAGCGCAAGGCCCGTTCCCTGCCGCGCACCACCGATCCTGCCGAATATGCCCCCGGCGATATCGTTACCTATTATGTCCCCGACGGCCGCCACTCAAAGACCCACATTGCCATCGTTTCCGATCGCAAAAACGCCTCCGGTGTACCGCTGATCATCCACAACCGTGGGTGGGGCGTTCAGGAAGAAGACTGGTTGTTTGAGAATAAAATCACCGGTCATTTCCGTTTTGCGCCGCAAAACAAAACCGCTGCCAAATAGCCGGTCGCATATGCGCCTCAGGCGCGCGATGCGTCCTTAACCCGCCGCCGGGTCCCACCGCGCCAGACGAAAATCACATTCAATTTCCGCGCAAAAATCGCCATCGGGCCGTTAACCATTATTTAGTGCATACCGAACAGAAATGATTAATGGCCATTATGATAGCGAAAGCCGATATACGCTTGGCGCGGTTCTTGCTGATATTCCGTTTGAAAAATTGGGAAAATCAGCGCATTTTGCTTTTAGGCACTGCGAATCGACAAAGGGTGGGTGGGATTCACTGAAATGGGCACAGCCTTCGTATCGGGGATCGAGCTGACGCTGGTCGTGGCCACGGCCATTACCGTGTCGCTTGCCGGCATGTGGCTGACCCGCCGCTTCACCACCGCCTCCACGCCTGCACCACGTCCAGCGCCCCCTCGACCCGCCGTCGCTCATGGCCGGCCATCCCGTCGTCCTGCCCGCACCCGGTCCAGAATGCCGGGCGTTCGTCGCCAGCCGGCCGACCGGTCGAAGCCATACCCGATCGCGGCAGGACTGAAACAAGCTCACAGCGCGTCCAGCACGCTCGTCCACAAAACGCTCGCGGCCATCAGCGCCGCGGCATCCGGGCTCACCGCTCTTGCAGCAACGACGAAGAAGTCCAAATCCGCTCCAGCAGCGCGCGCGCGCGCATCGGTGATCGCACCCACTCCGCAGCGCCTGTCGCTCGAGACGCAATGGGAACGCACAGAGCGCACGGTGACGCGTGCGGTTTTGGGCGCACAGACGGCTCGCGCCGCCCATTCGGCAGCCTGTGACAAGCTCGATGCGGCTCATTACGCGCTTGAAAAAATGCTCGGAGATCTGGAAGGCATCCTGACCTTGAAGCCTCTGTCGGCGGAAGTTGCTCTGTTTCCGGCAGCGTCCAACATTGTGAGCCTGCGCGGTGCGAACGCGCGGACGCGCGTCGCCGCTTGATCATCGCCAAGCCCCTGCACCAAGAAAAACGGGCCACGCATCAACGCGGCCCGAGGTCGGCAGATCAAACGTTTTGAAGAGCACTGCAGGCCGCTTCAGGCCGCGCGTCGCATCGGCTTTGCACACAGGGCTTCCGCAACCCGCGCCACCGCCTTGTCCCACGAGAGCTCGCCGGCCCCACGCGCATCCGGTCCCAGACCGAAGGCCTTCAACGCATCACCCGGCGTGCCGCCATCGCGAAACACCCGCGCACACGACTGGCGCGCCATACCGATCGCCTCGTGCCACTGCATCGGATTGATGTATTCGGGATTGATCATTGAAGCCTCCTCGACTTTGTGGAAGGCCCCCTGGGGGGCTGGGACCTTCCGAAACTTTCGTCCGGCACATCGGCCCACCGGCAGGCCACGCATCACGCATTCTGCGAAAGTGGCAAGCACACTCAGCACCATCGGTGGACTACGCGGAACCCTGCAATGTACCACCCGGTTTGAGGACAGCTCCGATGCTGAACATGCTTGCCGTCTCGTATGAGAAGCCGCCGCACACGGCATTTCTCGCAATCTTCGCAACGTGGAAAGGTCTTTTTCACTCCGCCGGCATCTGCCGCTCGTTTGCGGTTTCGCAATTGGCCGGACGAACCGACTGCAGCACGACACCGACGACGTCATAAAGACTTGCCCACTGGGACTCTTCACGCTCCACGCAACACCTCGACACAACAAGACGCAAACCGGATCCCGATTGGGCGAGCCGCTCGAAACGACGCGGTACGAACAACGAGCCGCTCGCCTGTATCGTGAAAAGAAGCGCGAGGCTTCTTTTTGATCGGGGGTCATTCCCTACGCTGAACGCAACTGAACGCGACTGGCACAAACGCAACGCAACGCTACTGACGCAGTACAAAAACAGGCTCGGAACACGGCGGACCAACAACGCGCGCCAATAACAAAAAAACTCCTGCGACGCTCGCTCCGGCACAAACTCGACGCCCGGTACGCAGGGCTGACAAACGCAAACTTTTGATCGGGAGATACGCACCCGGTTTCGGCGGGGAACACCGCCTGGGAGCAACTGTCCCTGGCCAGCGTCCTGGTCTCTTGTCAGCTCCGGAGTGCCGCGACATCTACGCATCGCAACCCGTTGGCACCCCGTTCGCTTCCGTGTCCCGCGAACGAGGGAGAATAAACCGTGACATTTGGGCGACGCTTTGGCCGAACAAAGCCTCAGAAATGGTATTTTGCTTGACGGCAGATGAATAAGCTTCGTTCGACCGCAGAACGGCCCGGAATTCCGGCAGTTTCCGGCGCTCGTCACGCCTGATTTTGAGTTGTGGATAAAATCATCCGCGCGGTGCTTCACGCATTGGACGCGCGCTCAGCGTCCGTCGGCCGCCGCAAAGGCTGCCTTCAGCCCGGCCGCAAACAGGGCCAGCGAAATGAGCGCATTCCATCCCGCAAACGAGAGGAAGAAAATTCGGATCTGCGGTTCATCACACCGCACCACCGACGTCTTCTGCAATGCGCCGAGCAAGCTTCCCGCATCCGTCGCCACCGACTGCTGTCCGCTGCACGTTGCGGGCCCCGCCCACAGTTTCCACTCGGCGCCCGCCTGATAGGCCCCGAGCCCCGCATTGGCCAGAAACGCCAGCGCCACCGCGAAGAACACGAGCGCCGCCAGCTTGTGCTGCTCGGCCCCCACCAGCACCAGCGCAGCGAAAAGGGCGGGAATGGAGAAATAGTAGGCCCAGCGCTGCATGAAGCACAATTCGCACGGCTCATAGCCGCCGATATGCTCGAAACCGAGAGCCGCCAAAATCACAGCGATGGCAGCGAACAGCAAGGCCCCGCCGATCCGGTAGGCTTCGCTGCTCTTCACGCGCGTTACATGGGTCGCCACGGTTCACTCTCCACGTCTCATTCGTCGGCCGCGCACCGGCGCCGAGCCACGCCGGCCACCATCACCGACGTCCGTCCCAGGCTATACGAAAAACTTGATCGCCAGAAAACCGCCGAACAGCAGGATCAGGAACACGCTCAGCACGAGCCCCAACCGCTTTTCGATGAACGCCCGGATCGGAGGCCCGAACCAGTACAGCAGCCCCGCCACGATGTAGAAGCGCAACCCTCGCGCAATCAGGCTCGCAACGGCAAACACGAGCAGGTTGAGCCCGGTTGCCCCGCTCGCGATCGTGATCACCTTGTAGGGAAACGGCGTGATACCCGCGAACAACACGATCCACGCCCCATAGTCGTTGTACTGGCCGGCGAAGGTCGAGAACTTGTCGAGGTAGCCGTAGAAGGAGAGCAGCGGCCGCGCGACCTGCTCGAACAGGAAATAGCCGATCGCATAGCCGAAGAAACCCCCGATCACAGAGCCGACGGTTGCGATCGCGGCATAAGCCCAGGCCTTCGCCCGCTTGGCCAGCACCATCGGCACCAGCATCACATCGGGCGGAATCGGAAAGAAAGAGCTTTCGATGAAGGACACAGCAAACAGGCTCGAACCCGCATGCCGGTGTTCGGCCAGCCGCATCGTCCAGTCGTAAATTCCCTTGAGCATACCGCCCGCCCCCCGGTTTCAAGCCGCCCCCAGCACGCTGCCGGCACACTCCGGACCGGACTGCGCGGCGCACGCCCCATTTACAGCATGTTTAGCCGAAGTGTTTGCGGTTCGGCGTTAAAAACATGCGCAAAATCAAAAGCCATATTTAGCCGAAGTGTGAGCGGTTCGACGTGTAAAACATGCTCAAAATCATGAGAATAGGTTTCGTTGGCGTTGCCGGGAAACATCAGTGCGGTCTTGAGTGAAAATCAAGCCGCGGGAAGTTGCTGCGGCCGCACGGGCTCCAGACTTTCCGCCAGCCGGGCCACGATCCAGTCCAGAACGAAACGTCCTTCGGCCGATGCAACAAGCCGGCCGGGCGGAGCATGCGCGACAAGCAGTCCATCTCCGATCAGCCGGTCGATCATGGGCTGGGACGGCTGCAGACCACTCAGGCGGCCCAGTCGTTCAAGGTCGACACCCTCGGCGATACGCAGGCCCATCAGCAGCATTTCGTCACCCTGCTCCGCCGGGCTCAGAGGCACTTCCTCCACGAAACCACGCCCTCGCCTTTCGACCGCCGCAAGCCAGGCTTCCGGATTGCGTTCGCTGACGGTCGCAATGCGCGTCCCATTTTCATGGCTCACCAGCCGCCCATGCGCCCCCGCACCCACGCCTGCATAGGCTTCATAACGCCAGTAGGTGAGATTGTGCCGGCTCTCGGCACCCTTGCGCGCATGATTGGAGATTTCGTACGCGGGCAGTCCCGCCGCCGAAGTCATCTCCTGGGTCACCTCATAGAGCACACGGGCATCGTCGGCCATCGGCGTCACCAGCTTACCGGCCGCATGCAGAGCCGCATAAGGCGTATCCGGCTCGATGGTCAGCTGATAAAGCGACAGATGCTCCCCCGCCATTTCGAGCGCGGCGGCAAGCTCTTCGCGCCACGCCGCCACCGACTGCCCCGGCCGCGCATAGATCAGGTCGAACGAGAATCGATCGAACGTGCGCGCGGCAAGCGCCAGCGCTGCTTTGGCCTCGCCAACCGAATGAACGCGGCCGAGCCGCCTCAGCTCGGCGTCATTGAGCGATTGCACGCCAAGAGAGACGCGATTGACGCCGGCTGCGCGATATCCCGCGAACCGGTCCGCCTCCACGCTTCCCGGATTGGCTTCGATGGTGATTTCCGCGTCGTCGGCGACCGGCCACAGACCCGCTATATGGTCAAGGATGCCCGCAACCGTCTGCGGCAGCATCAACGATGGCGTCCCGCCGCCCAGAAAGACACTGGTCACCGGGGAGGAACGCCCCGCGATCGCCGCCACGTAGTCGAGCTCGCGACGGTATGCCGAAAGGAAGCGCGCCTGATCCGGCGCCTTCATCCGCACGTGGCTGTTGAAGTCGCAGTAGGGGCACTTCTGCGCACAGAACGGCCAATGGACATAGATGCCGAAACCCGGCGCGGTATCGGACAAAACGAACTCCGCTGCAGTGGGACAATAAGGCCGCAGGCATGCCCCACCAGAGCGACCAATGCAAGCGCGGCACGCCGACGCGCGGTTTTCTCACACCTGACCAGAACGAAAGATGCGGCGCCATCCCGGGGGGATGGCGCCGCAGCGCTGCTCGAACTGGTCGCTCCGAATTTCGTACGCAAGCCCAGGCTATTCGATCAGGGTGATGAACCGTCCCGATGTCATCCGCCCGGGAATTGCCGTCATGGCCACTGCTTCGGGATCACCACCCGCCCGGATCGTCAGCGTGCCGTTGCCTTCCACTTCGACGAAGTCCGAGATCAGCGAGAAGTAGGCCGACGAAGCATTGATCTGGCCATTACCCGTGATCAGCGTCTTGGACTGCGGGGTATACCAGTTGCCGACGATCTCGATCGTGCCGCCACCGGTGATTCTGTGCTGATTGGCCCATGTGCTGCCGCCGGTGTAGTTCGAAACGGTCGCCTGGATAACGGCCATGGAGGCCGTAGGACCGGTCGTCGGCGCTGTCAGCAGCAGATTGCCACCACCGCGCAAATCAATGTAGCCGTCTTGCTGTCCCGTCATCCAGCGTCCGTCACCGAAGATGATCGTGGTGCCCTGGGTCGCACGCAATGTCGCCTGCGCATTGATCTTGAGCTCGCCGTAGATCACGTAGATGCCAGGCCCGAGCATGACCGTTTTGTTGGAACGAACTTCAAGACCGTTGCAGAACGTGTAGACGCCGGCGCCCGCAGTCAGCGTGGCGTCCTGCCGCGCCACATAGTCGGTCTGACTGCATGCGCCCGCAACATTGACGCCCTCGGCAGCCAGAGCTTCCTTTGTGAACCGGTTCTCGTAGGGATCGCGCTGCTGACCGCATTTTTCATAGGGGCGCGGCGTGAAGCCGTCTCCCGTCGTACCGCCCGCCGAGCAGAACGCCTTGGCTTCCATCGTCGCGCTACCGCCTGTCACCAGACCAGCGTCGCTTTTCGAGTTGGACAGCACAGCGCACTCCTGTGCGATGACCTCACCCGAACCCCACGCCTTGACGACTTGTGACGCCGACTGGTTGAGCCCGAGCAGGCACAGCGGAATGGGCTCACCCGCCATCCGAGTCTTGGCCTCCACCTGGATATCGAACTTGTCCACGACGAGCCGTGCAAACGTCGTCGGCACGGACGCCTTCGCAGTGACGGTCAGCGTGTTGTCACTCTCGCGGGCATCGGGCAGAACATTCTTCATGTAGCGCAGCGCGGCACTCTCGCGGACGTAGTCGAGCGCGACCTGCCTGGTCGACTTTCCTTCGCTCTGCGTGATTTGACCGTCCCAGTCACCGTCTGAAGACTTCGCCTTCTTCTCCATCTTGTAGACCGCGGCTGCGATCGCCGCTGCGTCAACCGCTTCCTGGAGGTCACGGTCGGCCGCCATGACGCGGCTGTAGTCCACTGCGATACCGACGAACATCACCATGGGCACGGCGAGCAGGCCGAACATGATGGCGACGTTTCCGCGGTTGTCATTGCGGAAACGGGACGTGGTGCGCGGAGAGGGCATCTTCATGATGGCGGCACTCACAAAAAGCAGGAAACCTATGAGCGCACTATCCATCAAATTTCTTGCAAGGCCGTTTTACAAAACCCTTAGTTTCTCCGCAAAAACGCGGCAAATTCTGCAAGACGGATTAACTTCTAGGAAACGTCTGCACAGGCGCCGGGCAGGAAATTCTAAAGCCGGCGCCCGCCGAAGCCGCCAACGCCGACGACATAACAAGCTGTTTTAGCTTAATAAAAAAGAGCCGTTCC
>CAZDNY010000061.1:0-6436 GCA_964506885.1 uncultured Hyphomicrobiaceae bacterium
GCCGGCGAATAGGGCACGCCGACGCGCGCGAACAGCAGGCGCAGATAGTCGTAGATCTCGGTGACGGTGCCGACGGTGGAGCGCGGGTTCTTGGATGTCGTCTTCTGCTCGATGGAGATGGCGGGCGACAGGCCGTCGATGTGGTCGACGTCCGGCTTCTGCATCATCTCGAGGAACTGGCGCGCGTAGGCCGAGAGCGATTCCACATAGCGCCGCTGGCCTTCCGCATAGATGGTGTCGAAGGCGAGCGAGGATTTGCCGGAGCCCGACAGCCCAGTGAACACGACGAGTGCGTCGCGCGGGATTTCGAGGTCCACGTTCTTCAGGTTGTGCTCGCGCGCGCCGCGGACGTGAATGGTCTTCATCAGATCCGAGGCGGCGGGCGCGGTCGTCTTTTTGGGTCGCTTGTTCATTTCTCGGGGCTTGCTCACGGTCATCGGGGTGTGCCGCCCCTCTGGTATCGGGTTCAGGTCCGGGCGGCAATCGGGAGCCAAACGGCGCGTGGTGCGTTATCTTCACAGCGAGACGCGCGCAGTTGAGCATTCTTGCGCCGCGATTTGGGGTAACTGACAGAATTACAAGGAGATTTTGCATGCCGCTCGAGCAGAAGGAGCGCAAGCAGACGAATGAGAAGCGCCAGGAGGCGGGCAGGGGGGCGGAAACCACGGGGCGGGGCGGAAAAGGTCAGGCTGCGGACAAAGGCCCTGCAGCAGGCTCGCAGCCGGTCGCCAAGGCCAAGCTGATCGTGCGCCGCGCCAAGCTCTCGGACGTGCAGGCCATCGCTGACCTCGGCCGGCGCGTCTATGCGCCCAACCCGTCGCTGACGCCGCGCATGATACGCGGTCAGATCAACAACTTCCCCGAAGGGCAGTTCGTCGCCGAATACGACGGCCGCATCGTCGGCCACTGCGCCACGTTCATCATCTCCGGAGACGTCGCGCTGAAACCCCACAGCTGGGACGAAATCACCGGCAACGGCTTTGCCGCCCGCCACAACCCCGACGGTGACTATCTCTACGGTATGGAAGTGTCGGTCGATCCGGCCTATCGCCGCCTGCGCATCGGCCAGCGGCTTTATTCAGCGCGGCGCAATTTGTGCGAGGAATGGAGCTTGAAGGGCATCGTCTTCGGTGGGCGCATGCCGGGATACCTGCGCAAGCGGCGCCAGTTCCCCGAGCCGATGGATTACGTCCGCGCGGTGCAGAACCGCGAGATCAAGGACCAGACGATTTCGTTCCACCTGTCGAATGGCTTCGAGCCGATCGGCGTTCTGGAAGAGTACGATCTGGAGGACCAGCCCTCCGGCGGCAATGCCACGCACATGGTGTGGCGCAATCCGCGTTACCAGTCCGACGAGCACGAGCGCCACGACCGGCTCGCACCGCAACAGACCGTGCGTGTGGCGACCGTCCAGTTCCAGATGCGCGGGCTCGAAGACAAGAACGAGTTCAGGAAGCAGATCGAGTACTTCGTCGACGTGGCGTCGGACTACCGCGCCGACTTCATCGTGTTTCCCGAGAACATCACGTTGCAACTGTTGTCACTGGAGGAAAAGCCGCTGCAGCCGAAGGAGGGCGTGGAGCGGATCGCGGATTACACCGACTGGTTCATCAAGTTCATGAGCCAGTTCGCCGTCTCATACAACATCAACATCGTCGGCGGCACGCATCCGATCATCGAGGAGAACGGTGACATCAAGAATGTCTGCTACGTGTTCCTGCGTGACGGGTCGGTGCATGCGCAGGAAAAGATCCACCCGACGCCATCGGAAGCCTATTGGTGGAACATCAAGGGCGGGACGCGCGCGGAAGTGATCAACACCGACTGCGGGCCGATCGGCGTGATGATCTGTTACGACAGCGAGTTCCCGGAGATGGCACGCCATCTTGTCGACCAGGGCGCGACGATCCTGTTCGTGCCGTTCTGCACGGACGAGCGGCGCGGCTTTTTGCGTGTGCGCTACTGTTGTCACGCGCGCGCCATCGAAAATCAGGTCTACGTCGTCCTTTCGGGTGTGGTGGGCAATCTGCCCAACGTGGAAAACATGGACATCCACTACGCGGAAAGCTGTATCCTGACGCCGTGTGATTTCGCCTTTGCGCGCGATGGCATCGCGGCGGACACTGCGCCCAACACCGAGACGATCGCCTTTGCCGATCTCAATCTTGCCGATCTGCGCGCCGCGCGCGGCGCCGGCACGACGCGCAACCTGCACGACCGCCGCTTCGATCTCTACCGCGTCTCGTGGAGGGATCAGAGGCGGCGGCGCAAACCTGCGGTGAAGTGAGGGGATACTGCCGGTTCAGGCGGCGGAACTCAGTCCCAACGACGCGGCTGCTCAATCCTTAAGATTTGATTGACGTCTTGGTTCGCATTCGAATGGCGATCTGAGCGAATGAATAGCTTTTGTCATCTATATTGGTCATTGGTGGAGATCGCTCCATCAGCTGCAATTGTTGCGAGCATCGATTTCGGATTCTTTCTTTTTTGGTCGAGAACGCGCGCATGTGAGGCGAGGCCATGAAGACTTTTGCGTCATACATTTTCCGCTTCCGTGACGATCAGGGCGGCACCGTCGCCCTGATGTTCGGCCTTATGGTGTTCGTGTTCCTTGCGGCGGCGGGGATGGCACTGGATACCTCGCGCATCAATCGCTTCAATATGCAGGGAGGGACGGCGCTCGACGCAGCCGCACTCGCCGCAGCGCGCGAGCTGACCGAGAACAACGCCAGCGATGCAGAGCTGATCAATCTGGCAAATTCGTACTTCGAGGCGAATTTGCGCGCCCAGAACCAGAGAGACGGGCAGTTCGGGGATCTTCGTGTCACCATCGATCGTGAGAAGGGAGCCGTCGATCTCAGCGTCGATGGCACTCTGCCGACGGCCATCGGTCGCGTGTTCGGTGTGAACGGTTACCATGGCACGCTGTCGACGCGGTCCATCTACGTCGCGCGCGATATCGAACTGGGCATGACTCTCGACGTCAGCGGTTCGATGGGCGGCAGCAGGATCCAGTCCTTGAAAGAGGCCGCTTCTGATCTTGCCGACATCATCCTGGATTCATCACGTGGTCCGACCAAGAACCGGATCGGCATCGCGCCCTATGCGACCTCCGTCAACGCCGGGGCATTCGCACAGGCGGCAACCAACAATGCGTGGTCGTGGTCAAACACGTGTGTGACGGAGCGCACCGGTTCGAATGCATTTACCAATGAGCCACCGAGCGCAACGCCGTTCAAAAAGCGGACGAGTTCGTGTCCCAATGCCGAGATCCTGCCGATGACGAGCGATCTGTCGGTGGTGACCTCGAAAATCGACTCTCTGAGCGCCAATGGCATGACCGCCGGTCACCTCGGCATCGCCTGGGCGTGGTACATGGTCTCGCCGCAGTGGGCGTCATTCTGGCCGGAGCCGAGCGCGCCGCTGCCGCACGATCCCATGAAGATCCTCAAGTCGGTCATCATCATGACGGATGGTGAATTCAATACACGTTACGAGAGCAGCAACGGCAGTTCGAAGAACCAGGGCCTCGAGCTGTGCGAAAACATGCGGGCGCAAGGGATCCTCGTCTTCACGGTCGGCCTGAATGCACCCAGTTCGTCGCTCGATCTGCTGAGTCGGTGTGCCAGTGCCAACAAGTACTACCACAACACCCAGAACGGCGATGAACTGCGTGCGGCATTCAACGACATCGCCCGGGAACTGACGGCGCTGCGGCTGACGCACTAGCGCGACACGGTGATGGCGTCGGGGTCGGCACGCAGGCAGGAGCGGTGCGCCACCGTGCTGGTGCGTCCCTAGAGCGTAGGCCATGTGATTCCCGGCATCAGTCCAGGCGTAGCTGATTGGGAGGGGCACGGTGCTCTGTGTGCCGATATTGTGTGGCTGCAACACAACGGCCTGTGGAATTGGTGGGTAACCCGTGTGCGGATCGGGGAATAGTTTTTATCGACTCGGACGGGCGCGCTTATGATCTAGGCGTTTTCAAGCGCAACTCATAAGTCCGGTCCGCCCATGGATAGAAACCTCCATCTCATCGTGCATGTTCCCAAATGTGCGGGACGCTCGATCGAGGATCATTTTTATAAGCACCTGGGACCAAAGCGCTTTTGGCGTCCGGGCAAGCGCACCAATCTGGTTCCGCTCGAACTGCTGGGACGCAAGTACGATGCGCGCCCGCCGGGCCGGCTGGTGGATGTCGAGGCGATTTCCGGGCATCTGTTCGGGCGTTCGATCGAAAAGCTGTTCCCCGATCGCATGATGGTGCGCAGCGTCATCCTTCGGGAGCCGGAGAAGCAGATGCTCTCCTGGTACAACTACCGGATGATGCGCTACCTTTCCCAGGGGTTGCATCCGTTTCCGTTCCGACTGTTCTTGCGCGCTTTCCCAGTCGATCCGGTGGCGCATTTCCTTCTCGAGCGCTGGCTCGAGCTTCCCTGGACCGCGTATGCGATGATGACAGCGCAGCAAAAGGTTGCGCTCCTGGATGATGCGCTGTCGCACTTCGACCGGGTCGTCGATATTGCCGAAGCCAGCGATCTGTGTGCCTGGCACAGCCGGGACTTGGGTATTCCGGAGGATGCGGAACGCACCAACACCTCGGATCAATGGTCGGACCGGACGGGGTGGCAGCCGCTGAAATTGTCTGAACTGTCGGAACAGGACCTGTCACTTCTGCAAAGCCGATTCTTGATCGATCGCTACCTGTGGCGGCGCTGGGCGCTCAAGCAGAACGTTTCGTTCGAACGCTCGATGGCGCAGGTGCTGCTGCCGAGCGAGCCGATGCGGGCGTTCTACGAACTGCGGCTGCGCATGGCGCGTGAAACCGGCTGGTAGGTCGCGCGGTTGTGGTCAGTGCGCCGAATCGATCGCGGCGCTTTTTTCTGCGGTGAAAGCTCTCGGCCCGCATACGATGGCAGATGTGTGCGGTGCTCAGTGCGCGTTGGCGACTTTGGGAAACCAGCGGGCCATGCCGCGGTCGCGATAGGCTACCAGATTGGCATGCCGGGCGGCGGACCTGTGTCGAAGACTTCGCACAACAGCTGCGTGACGGCCGACCAGACGAACGCATCCGCCCCGCACGGGTTCTGCCCCATCAGGAACGGCTTGTCGCCGAGAACGTCGGAAAGGGCCTCGATGCCACGGGCGGCAATGGCGCTCATGTCTTCTTGCGAATGTCGCCCCAGACCCTGCCCCCACAACGCCTTGCGGACATCGCGGCGGACCATGGCTGCGATCAGCGGGCGCAACGGTGCGGGCATTTCATCGAAGAAGTGGCGCGGGCCCTTGTCGAAATTGGTGTCGTCCAGCCAGCGCTCGCGCATTGCCACCCAGTAGAGGTGGTCTTCGGCGAGCTTTTCGACGGCCCAGGCGATGCCGCGCTCGGTCGCCGAAAGGCCGGCATCGAAGTCGATGCCGTGGACGCGCTCCAGGTGGAAGCGGATCAGTGTGGAGTCGGCGATGACGGACCCGTCGGCGTCGCGGATGAAGGGAAGCTTCTTCTTGGGTGCCTTGCGCACATCCGCCCGCTTTGTCTGATAAGGCAGGCCGGACATCTTCAAGAGCACCTCGGCCTTCATGACGAAGGGGCTCGGGTCGGGCAGGCCGAAGGCGGGTCCGAAGGTGTAGAGCGTGATCATGGGGTACCTTTGAGGGGCTGCGCACCGCGATCGCTCGCGCCTTGGGTCAATCGGAGTGGTCGGTGAGCGCGACGAAATCCTTGTCGTCCTGGGCGCGGCGCTCGAACTTCAAGAACTCGTAGTAGCCGCACTTGCCCTCGCCCGGGAACGAGCGGCAGACGGAGGGGCGCGCCTTGTAGATGGTGCAGCGGCGCTTCTTGGTGTCGAAGAAGCGGCAGATTTTGCCGTAGATCTCATCCTTCTTGCGGCGCATGGCGTATTTGGCGCCGTGTTCCTCCTTGGTGAAGGCCTTGCGGGCCTCTGCGAAGGACATGTCATGATGCTTGGCGAGCCGCTCCACATCGCGTTTGTCGAGCTGGATGAGCGGATAGGAGCAGCAGTAGCCGGGGCATTTCGTGCAGTCGTATTGCGGCATCGTGTAGCTTTCTTAAAGCGATGGATGAATGCACGTGCGCACGTCGGGATGGGCGGTTCGTGCAGGTGTCTGTCGGAACAGGCACGCAATCGTGAGTTTGGATGAACGTTCAAGGCCTTGAGGTCAAGGGTCTGGTGCCGGACGGATGAGGATAATCGGCGTCGGCGGGAGGGCGCCTGAGGCGGCGGTGCGGTCGTGGAGGGGAGCGTCGAAGCGTGCAGCGGGCGTGGCCGGCGGTGGTGATGCAAACTGGGCAGGCATGCGCGGGGCCTTCTCAGGTACTGCGCGGTGCCGGGCATGGCGGGCGCGGGCCGGACGACCGGCGCACGGGTGCCACACACGGGCATGCTGGTCCGGTGGCGCGGGCAAAGAGTGGTGACCC
>CAZDNY010000061.1:6450-10767 GCA_964506885.1 uncultured Hyphomicrobiaceae bacterium
GTCCGTGTTCGCGTCCACCACGCGTCAGTTCCAGGCCGATATGGCGCACGGCGTTATCGAGACCGAGACGCCAGTCAATCCATACAGCTTGCTTGAGGCGGTCAACGCGTCGAGCGAGTCTGCTAATCGTGCGTGGCTCATATTCCTTGCGCTGATGATCTACCTCATGGTGGCGGTGGCGGGCGTCACGCACCGCGATCTGCTTCTGGAAACGCCGGTCAAGCTGCCGATGATGGACGTGCCCATCCAGCTGACGCAGTTCTTCCAGTTCGCGCCGATCATTCTGGTGCTTTTGCATCTGGGCTTGATCTCGCAATTGGTTCTGCTGGCACGCAAGACGCTGGAATTCGATCACGCCATAAGGCTGCTGGAAACGAACGACAGGCGCCGGCACCCGCTGCGGCTGGAATTGCACAACTTCTTCTTCGTGCAAGCCATCGCGGGGCCCGACCGCTCCAGCATCATGAGCGGCTTCCTGCATGTGATGAGCTGGCTGACGCTGGCGGTGCTGCCGGTGGTGCTGATCCTGTACATCCAGGTGGTGTTCCTGCCCTATCACGATGTGACGATCACCTGGACGCATCGGGTTGCGCTGGTGTTCGATATCGCCGTTCTGGTGCTGATCGGCGTGTTCCTGATGCGCGCGGAAACCTCGTTCTGGCAGGCGTTCGCGCGGACCTCGCGGTCACATCCGGTGAGCTTCGGCATGACCGCATTGGTGCTGGCCTTCATCGGCTTCCTGTCGTTCTTCGCCGCGACCATTCCGGGAGAGGCGCTGGACCGCATGAGCCGGTCGGCGCTGGGGCTGGGCGAGGGTTTGGATGAGGATGGCAACCGGCGCTATGCGGGCGGGTTCAATCTGCCGTTCTTCGGTGCGAGTTCCGAGCGGGCGCTGTTTGGCATTTTCACGACCAACCTGGTTGTGACTGATACGGACCTCGTCGCGGACAAGGACGTGACACCGGGCGAGCCCACACTGAAGCTGCGTGGGCGTGACCTGACATTTGCCAGGCTGGACCGCTCGGACCTGCATCAGGCCGATCTGACGGATGCGAACCTCGACAACGCGAGCCTGGAAGGGACCGATCTTCGCGGCGCGCTCATGCATTGCGCGGATCTCAACGAACTTTTGTTGTCCAACGATCGCGAGCAGGCCCGCTGCGCAAGCGCGCGGCATGCCGATTTCTCCGGCGCGAAACTCGACGGGGCGCAGCTGACGGGCATCGATCTGACAGAGGCCAAGATGGAGGAGACCAGTCTGGTCGAGTCCAAGCTGACCTTCGCCATCCTTTCGGGTGCCAACTTTTCCAGCGCGATCATGCGCAAGGCCGATCTGACCGGCGGTGTGCAGGCGCAAGGCGCCAACTTCCTGCTGGCAGCATTGCAGGGGGCCGACCTGACTGGCGCGCAACTGCAATATGCGGATTTCACGAGTGCGGGTCTGCAGGGTGTCGGCCTCAACTATGCCAACCTGCATGCCGCCGTGCTGCGCGATGCGGATATGGAAGGTGCGGACGTTCAGCAGGCCAAGCTGTTCGGTGCTGATATGTCGGGCGCGAAGCTGCAGGGGGCGGACCTGCGCTACGGCGAGGTGTGGCTCACCAATCCACCCGCGGAGGCGTCGCTGACGCTGGCAGACCTCACCAACCTGCAACTGGCGCCGCCGTCGCCGGATGAGCGCGCGGCGGCCGAACGGGTGGTCGAAAAGATCACGGCGTCGCGCACGCGCCGGCTTGTCGGTGCGGCCATGGCGCCGGTGCTCGACCCCAAGGCGGCGCAGGCGTGGGGATCGAGCGAGGATCTGGCACGCTGGCGCAGTATGCTGGAGACATCAGCCATCGGGGCAACCGACGTGGCTTTCAGCACGCAGCTGACAGAGTATCTGGCCCAGGCAATGTGCCGGCCGCGGTGGTTGCAGGGCTCGGTCGCGACGGGGATCGCACGGCGCGCGCAGTCCGATCTGTTCCGTGGCAACGTCGGCATGATCCACGAACGCTTGACGAGCGACTCGTGCCCGGCAGGTCCGGCCGTCGCGTCGCGTGTGATGCAGGATTTGACGGCCGCGGTCGACATGCGGCGGGGTGGCAACTGAGGGTGCGCGGCAAGTGCGCGGCTGCGGGGATGAGGCGTGCTCCACACGCGCGATGCCTTACTGCTGAGGGGTCTGGCGAATTTGGCTTTGCGCGGGACTCGACAACGCGAGGGCCGTGGAACATAATGCGAACATGAGGTCCGTCTATGGTTAGTCGGGTCAGCCTGGATGTCAGTCTGGGCGTGCCGGGCGTGGCGATCGCTGTAGCTGCTGGCGGGAAAGTGTGGACAAGCAACCCGGTGGTCCGGTCGCCGCGAGCATGGATGGCTGGCACACGATAGGGTCAGGGTAAGATTCGCCGTGCTCGATCGCTCGTCGCAGACGCGACTTGTTTGAGCGCGTATTGTCAGGGTCCGGGTGCAACTGGTCCGATCAGGCAGCCTCGTGGTCCGGAAAGATTTCTGGCGTCACGCGCTCATAGAGCGCGCGCCAAGGCAAGGAGTTTCAACATGGCAGGTTCGGTCAACAAGGTGATCCTGGTCGGCAACCTCGGGCGTGATCCCGAGATCCGCCATACGCAGGACGGGCGCAAGATTGCCAACCTGCGGGTTGCGACCAGCGAGTCCTGGCGCGACAAGACGTCGGGCGAAAGGCGCGAGAAGACGGAGTGGCACTCCGTCGTGATCTTCAACGACGGCCTGTGCAATGTTGCCGAGCGCTATCTCAAGAAGGGCTCCAAGGTCTATATCGAAGGGCAGTTGCAGACCCGCAAGTGGCAGGATCAGTCGGGCAACGATCGCTATTCGACAGAGGTGGTTCTGCAGGGTTTCGGCGGAACGCTGACCATGCTCGATGGCGCGCCGGGTGGCGGCGGCGGGCGTGCTGCGGCGATGCAAGAGGGCGATCAGGCCGGTTACGGCGCGGACGATGCGTTCGGCGGCGGCTACGATTCGGGTTACGGCGGCGGCAGTTCGGCACCGGCTCGCGGCGGGCGGGGCGGCGGTTCGGGTGGCTCCAAGGGCGGCGGCGGCTTCGACAAGAGCCTCGACGACGAGATCCCGTTCTAAGCGCTTTCCGGTTGCGCATCGAAAATCAGGCGGCGGCACGCAAGGCGTGTTGCCGCCTTTTCATTGCGGGTGCGGGTGGCAGCTTCCCCCGGCCGGGAGCTGTGCGCGCGTATCGTGACCAGATGTCGCCGGAGGCGCGCATTGCTGGCATGGGGCTTGCCGGTTGTACGGTCGAAGACTGAACCCCAGGGTGCTCAGGCATTGACCCTGTCCCGTTTTGGTGCGCGACATGCGTTCGAAGTTGAAACACTGGCTAGGCAATACGGCGCTGGCGGCGGGGGCGCTTACCGCTGTGCTGGCGTTCCTCGAGTTCGTTGTCTTCGGCGTCTTTCTGAAGCCCGATGACGTCCTCGCCAACGTGACGATCAACGGCGTCGTGCGTTACCAGCCGGGCAGTGTTGCGATCTTTCGTCATCCGGACGGGCGCACGTCGCGGGTCGGAATCAATGCCAACGGCTGGAATTCCACCAAGCCCCACTATGCCAAGGAGCGCGTGCCCGGGCGGCTGCGCGTGGCGGTGATCGGCGACAGCTACGTGCATGCGAGCTATGTCGATACGCGCGATGCGTTCCCCGACGTGATCGAGCGCAGACTGAAGGAGCGGGGGATCGATGCGGAAGTGCTGCGGTTCGGCATGGACGGGGCGCCGCTCAGTCAATACCTCAATGTCCTGCGGCGCGAGGTGGTCCCCTACAAGCCGGACATCGTTCTGGTGCAGCTCATCCACAACGACTTCGACGAGAGCTACCGCTTGTTGAAGACGCGCTATGCGTCGAGTTTCATGAAGCTGGATGTCAGCGAAAGCGGCGAGGTGCGTGAGGTCCCGCCTGCGGATTTCGAACCGACGATGGCGGACGCCCTGCGGCGCTCGGCGATGTTTCGCTATCTCTACTACGAGACCAATCTCTATCTGACGGCGCGAACGCTCGTTTCGCGCTATTTCTGGGGCGGCGAGGAGGAATACGATCCGGCCTTCATCGTCTCAGGCGTGGATGTGCGAAATCTCGACGACGTGGAACGCATGCGCCGGGCTGCGGCCTATACGATCGCACAGATGAAGGCTGTCGCCAATGCGCACGACATCAAGCTGGTGCTGGCGATGGACGCGGTGCGCGAAACGATCTACGGGCGCCAGGACGCGTGCACTGACGCGGCGCAGCAGCTCAACGAACTGGCGAGGGCAGCGGCGCAAGTGGCCGGTGGTGCGCTGCGCGAGCT
>CAZDNY010000062.1:0-10763 GCA_964506885.1 uncultured Hyphomicrobiaceae bacterium
TACAGATATAGCTTGGCCGTCCTGGCGCTCATTGGCGCCGCCCCGGCAACGGCCGAAGAGACTTTCAAACTCCCGCCCCAGGTCACACCGGCCTTGCGTGCGGCCTGCGAAAGCGACGTGCGCCGTTTGTGCATCGGCCGCAACCCGACCGTCTCGAAGGTCAAGATGTGCGTGATGGCCAAGTTCTTCAAACTGGGCAAGCGCTGCCAGAACGAGATCAAGTCGGCCGGACTTCTCTGAGACGCTTCCGGAGCCGATGTCCGGCATCGACCAGCTGGCTGCTTGCGTTTTGCTGTCGAACATTCGACAACTGACGCATGACTTTTTCCCCGGAACAGTTGACCATCCTCGTCCTGCTCGCGGCAGTCCTGGTGCTGCTCGTGTGGGGACGCTGGCGTTATGACCTTGTCGCTTTTGGCGCCCTGATCGCAGCCGTCATTCTCGGCGCGGTCCCCGGCGAAAAGGCCTTCGAAGGCTTCGGCCATCCCGCCACCGTGATCATCGCGCTGGTTCTCGTCGTCAGCCATGGGCTGGCCAGCTCCGGCGCGATATCGCTTCTCGCCCGCGCAGTCCTGTCCTCGGGCGCCAGCATCCCCTCCCACATTGCCCGCATATCGGGTCTGGGCGCAGTGCTGTCATCCTTCATGAACAACGTCGGCGCGCTGGCGCTGTTGATGCCCGTCGACATCGAAGCCGCCCGCAAGGCCAAGCGCCACGTCGGACTGACGTTGATGCCGCTGTCCTTCGCGACCATCCTGGGCGGCCTGGCAACCCTGATCGGCACCCCGCCCAACATCATCATCTCCACCTTTCGCGAGCGCGCGTTGGGCGAACCCTTCCAGATGTTCGACTACGCTCCTGTCGGTGTGGTCTGTGCCCTGGTCGGTGTGTTGTTCATTGCCGTCTTCGGCTGGCGCTTGATCCCGCGTCCCGACACCGAAGCGATAGCCAGCGAACACCCCTACGAACTCGACGACTATATCGCCGAACTCAGCATCTCGGAAAAATCGAGCCTTGCGGGCAAGCCTCTGGTCGAGGTCGATAACGCCTGCAAGGAAGCCGGGATCTCGTTGCTGGGCGTCATCCGCGAGCAGCAGCGCCTCCCGCATGCCGCCGGCTGGATCAAGCTGCAGGCCGGAGACGTACTGCTCTTGGAGACCGCTGCCGACAAGCTCGACGACTTTGTCAGCGAGCACGACCTGGATTACGTCGACAAGGAACGCCATCAGACCGACATCGACGATGCCGAACTGGAACTGATGGAGGTCGTTATTCGCCCGGGCAGCATCATGGAGACCCGCTCCGGCGCTTCGCTCAACCTGGTCGACCGTTTCGGCGTCTGGCTGATCGGGATTTCACGCCAGGGCCGCCGCATGCAGACACGGGTCCGGCGCACCTCGCTGCTCGGCGGCGACGTGCTGCTGCTGCTCATGCCACGCGAACGCGCTGCCGAGTTCGTCGAAGCCACCGGCGTCCTGCCGCTGCGCGAACGTGGGCTGGAACTGCAGGACCGTTCTCAGGCCCTGCTCGCCGGCGCGATCTTCGCTGTCGCCATCGCCCTGTCCAGCTTTGGCATCCTCTACCTGCCGATCGCCCTGGCGATCGTCTCGCTGCTCTATGTGCTGGTCGGCATCGTTCCCCTGCGCCAGCTTTACGAGACGATCGAATGGCCGGTTGTCGTTCTGATCGGCTCGCTCATCCCGATTGGCGCGGCTCTGGAAACCTCCGGTGCCACTGAAATCCTCGCCCGAGGACTGGTCGACATATCCACC
The DNA here is from genome assembly GCA_964506885.1 of uncultured Hyphomicrobiaceae bacterium. Taxonomy (GTDB): domain Bacteria; phylum Pseudomonadota; class Alphaproteobacteria; order Rhizobiales; family Hyphomicrobiaceae; genus JAEUMD01. The sequence continues at coordinate 1,773 of CAZDNY010000062.1, forward strand.
GGCCTGCCCCCCTGGGCTGTCCTGACCATCATCATGGCGCTGACGATGACGCTGTCAGACGTCCTCAACAACACCGCCACGGCGCTGGTCGCCGCGCCGATCGCCGTCGAGGTGGCCACAAAGCTCGGCGTCAACCCCGACCCGTTCCTGATGGCTGTCGCCGTCGCTGCCTCCTGCGCCTTCCTCACGCCCATCGGGCACAAGAACAACACGCTGATCCTGGGCCCGGGCGGCTACAGCTTCGGTGACTACTGGCGGCTCGGCCTGCCACTGGAGATCCTCGTCGTCGCCGTCGGCGTACCGATGATCCTGCTGGTTTGGCCCTTGTGACACCGGCTGCCCCCGCGCGGTCCCCGCCTGCGTCACCTGTCAAATCTAGAGAATGTGAGTCCCGAAAGACTCACTTCGAGTCAAATCGAATCGCTCAGTCCGACTTGCATGTCACGGTTGCACGTCGAATCAGTATGCTTTGTTGCATCGCGAATCCAAAACAACCAGCCAGCGAAAGGGGATGGGAATGCCCACCGCGAAACGCACTGGATTGGCTCTTGTCGCGTTTGCTTTCTTCACCATTGTTGTAACCAGCCTGACGTCACGGGCAGATACCGGATCGATCGACGCCAAGTCCTACACGTTGGCGGTATCGGGCTGGTCGCGCCTGCACCTGATCGAACTGGGCACTGACTGGCCCACCAAGGTGCGTCATCCCGACGACCGGCTCATGTTCTGCCGCCATGTCGTGCGCATATCGGATTTCGAAGTCGGGGTGAGCTGCGCGCATGAGGCAACGACGATTGCCGACGCGGGCATCTGAGCGCGCGCAGGCCCCCTGCCTGTGTTGGGAATGTAACCCGCAACACAAGCACCTGACCGGCGGCCGCAGCCGCCTGGCCGATGGCATCTAACGTCCGGACCGACACCGCCTGTCAGCGGTAGACGAGCACCGGAACGGAAGAGTGCGTCAGAAGCTTCTGTGTCTCCGAGCCCAGCACCAGCGCCGACACGCCGCGCCGGCCGTGCGATGCCATCACGATCAGGTCGGCACCTTTTTCCTTGGCCACATTGATGATGGCCCGCCAAGGCTCCCGGTCCTCGACTTGGATCGTCGCCATATCGATGCCTTGCGCCTTGGCTTCCTCGCGCGCGGCGTCAAGGCGATGGCTGAACTGCTCGGCAACCTCCTCGCGCTCCGCCGGCCCCACGGTGATCGTCACTCCCTCGACAACGAAGTCGGTCAATGGCGGCTGGACCGTCATTGCCGTGACACGGGCGTTCATGGCCTTCGCCAGCGCCAGGCCATGCTGAACCGCTTTGAGCGACAGCTCGCTGCCGTCAGTGGGGATCAGGATATGCTTGAAGAGCATGTATTTCCTCCTTTGCACGCCCTGTCACGGATCAGCGGTCGCCGGCCACGAAGAGCGCCACAACGCGCTGTTGTTGTCTTTTGTCTGACGTAACTCTGCCAAGGCTAGGGACAAGTGTGAGGCTCAACCTTGACCGCCGTCAACCGGGGACTGAGCCGCATCAGCCTCGTCGTCCAGCAGGTCAGCGAGACCTGCCACCACCCTGGCCGGCATCATACCCGGGTATTCGTCCGGGCGCCCCTGGCGGTTGACCCACACGCAGCGAAATCCGAACACGGCGCCGCCTGCGATGTCCCAGCGGTTCGACGAACAAAACGTCATAGCCTCCGGCGGCGCGTCGAAGGCATCGACTGCAAGGCGATAGACCATCGCATCTGGTTTGAACGTTCCGGCATCCGCGACCGACAGAACGCGCTCGAAAAGCCCCGACAGACCTGCGCTATCGACGGCCCGCTCGAGCATCTCGGGGTCGCCGTTCGACAGGATCGCCACGCGCGCACCCGCGTTTTTCAGCTTCTCCAGCACCGCGCGCACGTCCCCATAGGCATCGAGCTCACGGTAGGCGTCGAGCAGCAACGCCCGCGTCCCGTCGTCGAGCCTGGCGCCGCTGGCCGCGATCGCATAGTCGAGGCTGCGCTCCGTCAGCTCCCAGAACGTCGCCCGCTGTCCGGTCGCGGCATGGATCCAGGTGTACTCCAGCTGCTTCGTGCGCCAGATCTCCGAGAGCCGCTCGGCCTCCGGCCCGATCCGCACCGCGTGCCGTCCCACCGCCGAGTGCACGTCGAAAAGTGTGCCATAGGCATCGAACAGATAGATTGCGCCTGCCGTCATTGCGATGATCTCGCCGGTTGGAAGCCCAAATGAAAAGGCGCGAGGTTGCCCCCCGCGCCTTCGATGTTAGTTCGAGGCATCGCGGAGACAAACCCCGCCACGCCATTTGTCTTGATCGGCTCAGGCCGCTTCGGCCTTGGCATCGGCCCGCCGGCCCGCCAGGAAATCCATCGCCGCGGCAACGCCGCCCTGCCGGTGCGGCACGCCCGCCAGACTGAGGCCCATCTCCACGCCCGACAGAGCGCCGACGATGGTGAGTTCGTTCGTATCGCCCAGATGGCCGATCCGGAACACCTTGCCCGCCACCTTGCCGAGCCCGGTGCCGAGCGACATGTCGAAGCGCTCCAGAACGAGCTTGCGGAACTGGTCGGCGTTGAAGCCTTCAGGCATCAGCACGGCGGTGACGGCGGGCGAATAATCGGCCGGCTTGGCGCACAGGATCTCCAGACCCCAGGCATTGACCGCGCGCCGCGTCGCCTCCGCAAGCCGCTCGTGGCGGGCAAACACGTTGTCGAGGCCTTCCTCGTTCAGCATGTCGATGGCCGCATCCAGGCCGTACAGCAGACCCGTCGCCGGCGTATAGGGATAAAAGCCGCTGGCATTGTTGGCGAGCATGTCGGCCCAGTTCCAATAGGCCTTCGGCAGCTTGGCGGTTTTCGCCGCTTCCAGCGCCTTGTCCGAGACCGCGTTGAACGACAGCCCGGGCGGCAGCATCAGGCCCTTCTGCGAGCCCGAGATCGTCACGTCGATGCCCCAGCCGTCGTGCTGCAGGTCCATCACGGCGAGCGAGGAGATGGTATCGACCATCAACAGAGCCGGATGGTCGGTCGCATCGAGCGCTGCGCGCACCGCCGCGATATCGCTGCGGCAGCCGGTGGCGGTCTCGTTGTGAACGATGCAGACGGCCTTGATCTTGCGGTTCGTGTCAGCCTTCAGCCGTGCTTCCACCTCGTTGGCGTCCGCCCCCGAGCGCCAATCGGTGGGGATGAACTCCGTTGTGAGCCCGAGCTTTTCCGCCATACCCTTCCACAGGGTAGCGAACTGACCCGTCTCGACCATCAGCACGTGATCGCCCGGAGAAAGCGTGTTGACGAGCGCCGCTTCCCACGCCCCGGTGCCCGACGACGGGAAGATGATGACCGGGTTCTTGGTCTTGAAGACGCCCTTGGTCTTCTCGAGGATGCGCTGCGAAAGAGCCTGGAACTCGGGACCGCGGTGATCGAGGATCGCGCGCGACATGGCGCGCTGCACGCGGTCGGGAACGGGACTGGGTCCGGGAATCTGCAGGAAATGACGCCCTGCGCGGCGCGTTTCTGTCGGCATGGATAGTGGCTCTCCTCGGCTGCCCCGCCGCGGCACCGGCTTTGCTTTCTTTGCTTTCGCCGCAAGCGTCTGCCCCGGGGCCATCTGCGCGAAGGGTTGCGTCGGCCGGGCAGCGGACTTGGTGACGTGTCTGCGCGAGGTGCCCCGCTATAAAATCTGGCGTCATCGCGGTCAAGCGCTCAACCCTGCGGCACAACGCCAATAAGGAAGGCACCGCTGCGATCGGGCGACGACCACGGCGCGCCATCGCACCGCCCCCAACACTATAGATTTGCCAACGGCAGGCCGCCATCTGCCGACCGCAGATTATGCTGCACCCGCGTTGTCAGCGATGGACCCGCGCATCGCCAGCGGTTAGGTTGACGTTGCCGTCACGCGTGACGCACGATTGTGCTTTGGAATGTCATCCTATTGTTCCAGTTTTTCCGGGACATGCACGCACCGATCGCGCTATATGGCATACCAAGGACGCCGCAGAGCGCATCCGCAAGAAGATTGATCTAACAGACAAGTCAGGGAGATAACGCCGCATGACTTCTAAGACAGAAACCAAGAATGTTTCGCGCCGTCGGTTCCTCAAGGGCAGCGCCGTCGCCGCAGGCGTCGCCGCGACCGGCACCGTCGCCATGCCCAACGTCTCGCGCGCCGAGACCGTCACCTTGAAGATGCAGTCGTCATGGGGCGCCTCCGACGTCTTCCAGGAAATGGCCAAGCAGTACACCGACCGCTGCGAAAAGATGGCGGGCGGACGCCTCAAATTCGACCTGTTGCCCGCTGGCGCCGTCGTCAAGGCCTTTGAAGTCCAGAACGCCTGCCACACCGGCGTGCTCGACGCGGCTCACACGGTGACGGCCTACTGGTACGGCAAGAACAAGGCCGCTTCGCTGTTCGGCACCGGCCCGGTTCTGGGCTGCGACGCAACCCAGATGCTGGCCTGGATCCAGTCCGCGGAAGGCAAGGCCCTCTACAAGGAACTGACCCAGGACATCCTCAAGCTCGACGTGGTCGGCTTCTTCGCCATGCCGATGCCGACCCAGCCGCTCGGCTGGTTCAAGAAAGAGATCAAGTCGGCCGACGACATGCAGGGCCTGAAATACCGCACCGTCGGCCTTGCCACCGACATTATGCAGGGCATGGGCCTGAAGGTGACGCAGCTTCCCGGCGGCGAAATCATTCCCGCTCTCGAACGCGGCGTTATCGAGGCCTTCGAGTTCAACAACCCGACGTCTGACCGCCAGTTCGGCGCCCAGAACGTGTCGAAGGATTACATGCTGGGCTCCTACCATCAGGCCGCCGAATTCTTCGAGATCATCTTCTCCAAGCGCAAGTTCGACAGCCTGCCCGCCGAGATCCAGGCGATCCTCGAGTACGGTGCCGAAGCCGCTTCGACGGCCAACTATGCGTTGGCGCTGGACAAGTACTCCAACGACCTCCAGGGCCTCATGAAGGACGACGGCGTCAAGGTTCATCGCACGCCGACCTCTGTCATGGAGGCTCAGCTCAAGAGCTGGGACAAGGTTCTCGAGAAGCTCAATCAGGATCCCTTCTTCAAGAAGGTTGTCGACAGCCAGCGGGCGTGGGCCGAGCGCGTCGCGTTCTACTACCTCACGAACGCTGCCGACTACGAGCTGGCCTACAACCACTACTTCCCCGGCAAGCTCAAGAAGGGCTGATCGGCCTTTTCGTGCTACAAGGCAAGGGTGGGCAGCAGCACGGCTGCCCACCTTTCCATTGAGCGAACACCTCGGGGGAGGAGCACGTGCGATCCTTCATTTTCGCAATCGACAAGTTTTCGCAATGGGTCGGCCACGCCTTCGCCTGGTGCATCATGGCGATGACGTTCGGCGTCGGCTATGAGGTCTTCGTGCGCTATGTGCTGCGCGATCCCACCGCCTGGGCCTTCGATCTCTCCTACATGATGTATGGCACGCTGTTCATGATGGGCGGCGCCTACACGCTTTCGCGCGATGGACACGTACGCGGCGACGTCTTCTACAGGCTCTGGCAACCGCGCACGCAGGCGATTGTCGAGCTGATCCTCTACATCATCTTCTTCTACCCGGCCGTGCTCGCCCTCATCTTCGCCGGCTGGACGTTCGCCGACCAGTCGCTGGGCTACAAGGAAGTCTCCGTAATGAGCCCCGCCAACGTCCCGATCTTCCATTTCAAGATGATCATCCCGGCCGCCGGCATCATGCTGTTCATCCAGGGGCTTGCGCAGGTCGCACGTTGCATCCTGTGCATCCGCGAGAACAAGTGGCCCGAAAAGATCGCTGACGTCGAGGAAACCGAAACGATGATCCTGCATCAGGTCGAGGACCACGCCGAGGTGCAGTCCGAACTTGGCAACTCTGGCAAGGGGAGCGCCCGATGACCGACCCTCAAGTCGCCATCATGATGCTGGCGCTGTTCATCCTCATCATCCTGCTCGGCTTCCCCATCGCGTTCACGCTGATGGCGATGGGCGTCGGCTTCGGCTACTACGCCTACTATGATCCCTCGCGGATGCAGTCGATCTTCGACAACCGGATATTCGACCTGTTCGTCAATCAGACCTATTCGGTCATGTCGTCGGACGTGCTCACCGCGGTCCCGTTATTCTTATTTATGGGCTACATCGTCGAACGCGCGAACATCGTCGACCGCCTGTTCACGACACTGCAGGTGGCCGCCCGCCGGTTGCCCGGCTCCATGGCCGTCGCAGCGCTTCTGACTTGCGCGCTGTTCGCAACCGCCACCGGCATCGTCGGCGCGGTCGTCACATTGATGGGCCTGCTCGCCTTCCCGCAGATGCTGCGCGCGCGCTACGACACGTCCTACGCGGCTGGCGTCATCTGCGCCGGCGGCTGCCTCGGCATCCTGATCCCCCCGTCGATCATGCTGATCGTCTATTCGGCCACCACGAACGTGTCCGTCGTCAAGCTCTACGCAGGTGCCTTCCTGCCCGGCTTCATGCTGGCCGGCCTCTACATGCTCTATGTCATCGGCCGCGCGACGCTGAACCCGGCAATTGCACCGCCACCGCGCGAGGAGGACATCCCCAAAATGTCGACCTTGCAGCTCACAGGCATGGTGATCACGTCATTCGTGCCGTTGGCGGCGCTTATTCTATCGGTGCTGGGCGCAATTCTCTTCGGTCTTGCGACACCCTCCGAGGCGGCAGCGGTCGGCTCGCTTGGTGGCCTGATCCTGGCGGCCATGTACCGCTCGCTCACCTGGGAGCGGTTGAAGGAGAGCGTCTACCTGACGGTGCGCACATCCGCCATGGTCTGCTGGCTGTTCGTCGGATCGTGGACGTTCTCTTCGGTGTTCTCCTATCTGGGTGGCGAACACCTCGTGAAGGATTTCGTCCTGTCGCTGGACCTGTCGCCGATCACCTTCCTGATCCTCACGCAGATCATCATCTTCCTGCTGGGCTGGCCGCTCGAGTGGTCGGAGATCATCATCATCTTCGTGCCGATCTTCCTGCCGCTCCTGTCTCACTTCAATGTCGACCCGCTCTTCTTCGGCATCTTGATCGCGCTCAACCTGCAGACCTCGTTCCTGACACCACCCATGGCGATGGCGGCGTACTATCTCAAAGGCATAGCGCCGCCACACGTGCAGCTCGGCCAGATCTTCAAAGGCTGCATGCCCTACCTCGCGATGGTGCTGATCTCGATGGTGATGCTCTACAACTTCCCGGGCATCGCGCTGTGGCTGCCTGAGTACTTTTATGGCCGGTGATCGCCAGACCTTGACGGCAACGCCCGTAAGCGGAGACCCCGCCGATCTGGGCCTTGCGCAAGCAGCACGCGAAATCGCTGCGGGGCGTTTGACCAGCGAAAAGCTGGTCGACGCCTGTCTGCAGCGCATCACCGCGCGCGACCCCGAACTGGGAGCATTCGCCTGGGCCGATCCCGCATATGCGATCGAGCAGGCCCGCAAGGCCGATAGCTGGCGCCAGACCGGCAACGGCTGCGGTCCGCTGCACGGTGTCCCCGTCGCCGTCAAGGACATCATCGACACCGCCGACATGCCGACCGAGAACGGCTCGCCGATCTTTTCCGGCCGCCGCCCCGCCAGGGACGCACATTGCGTCGCCGCGCTGCGCTCTGCTGGCGCTATCATTCTCGGCAAGACGGTCACCACCGAGCTGGCGCTGATGACTCCCGCCGCCACCAACAACCCAGCCGCACTCGGCCACACGCCGGGCGGCTCCTCGGCGGGATCGGCCGCCGCGGTCGCCGCCGGCATGGTCCCGGCCGCGCTCGGCACGCAAACCGCCGGCTCCGTCTTGCGCCCCGCATCCTACTGCGGCGTCTACGGCTTCAAGCCGACGCTGGGCCTCATCTCGCGCCGCGGCGTGCTCATGCAGTCGCACACGCTCGATACGGTCGGCGTCCTCACGCGCTCCCTCGAAGATGCCGCAATGGTCGTTGATGCCATGTCGGCACATGACCCCGACGACGACGCAAGCTTCCCGCGCAGCCAGCCCAACCTCTCCGCAGTTGCCGCCGAACCCGCGCCGGTCGACCCCGTCTTGGCATTCATCAAGACACCGGCCTGGAACGACGCCGACCCGCGCCTGCACGAGGCCTATGGCGAATTGGCCACCGCACTCGGCACCACGCTCGAAGAGATCGACGCACCCGTCCTGGCGGACGTCATCGAATGGCAGCGCATCGTACAACTGGCCGAAAACGCCGCCTACTATGGGCCACTCCTCGACGCCCACGCCGACCGGCTCTCGCCCGGACTGCGCCAGCGCCTGACCGAGGGCAGCGGCGTTGCTGTCCGCAAATACCTCGAGGCGATTGCCGCACGCGAAGAGGCCTGCGCCAAGATTTCCAAGCTCTTCTCCCGTTATACGGCGATCCTTACTCCGGCCGCGCCCGGCCCCGCGCCCGGCCTCGACCAGGGCATCACCGGTTCACCGATCTTCAACGGGCTGTGGACCTATCTTGGCCTCCCGGCCGTATCGCTGCCGCTGCTCGAAGTCGACGGTCTGCCGCTCGGCGTGCAGCTTGTCGGCGCGCGCCGCGACGATGGCCGCCTGCTCAGAACCGCCCGCTGCCTCGAAACGCATCTTGCCGGTGAGACCGGCAGCGCTACCTGAAGGAGACGCATCATGTTCGACAAGCTGATGGCGCTTTTCTCGTTCGTACTGTTCGCCGTGTTCCTGGCGGTCCTCGGCATCTGGGTCGAGAGCGTGTCGCTCAAGGTGGTGCTCATCATCACCGTGCTGATGTGCGGTTACGACTTCTGGCTCGATGCCTTCTCCAGGAAGAAGTCGGACAGCGACGCCAACCACTGACGAATGCAGCGCTCGAACGGCCAATCGCAGCAAAAAAGCCCGGCACCATGGCCGGGCTTTTTTCGTCTCGTGTTCGGCGCGGCCCAGGGCCCGCGCGAGCCTCAACTCAGTTGAGCGCGAACGGCATCTTCTTGCCCGCAAACGCCGCATCGACGTTGTCGAGCGCCTCAAAGCCCA
>CAZDNY010000063.1:0-1692 GCA_964506885.1 uncultured Hyphomicrobiaceae bacterium
GTTCGCGAATGCCACCCACGTCTCCTTGTCCGGATTATTGGGGCAATTGCAGACCGCGCCAGCCGAATCTTCAGATCAAACCCTAACCGCTGCGCTGCCACGGCATCCCGGCACCGCCAGACCGACCGAGCCGCCGCCGCCGGCCTGCGCCGTTGCCGCCTGCGATAGCCTGCCCGGCGCAAACAGCGCTTGCCGGTGGAGCACGTCCAGCCTTGTCGCATTTTCACCCAATCCGGGCGTGACACATGCCGGCAATACCAGCAACATGCGCCCACGACGGACGAATCATAAAAATCCCGAGCTCACCGATGCCCCGCCCGGCCCTTCGCCTGACACCGACGCCCGCCGCACTACGAGCCCCGCGCGCGTCGCAACACGCTGGATCGCACACCCCCCCATGCGCCGTGAGGCTCATGGGGCACCACCGCCTTGCAGCGTTCGCGGCGTCCGCCTTGACCTTGGTAGCCACCTTCGCCCTTACGCTCGCCTGGTCGTGCGCCTTGATGCTCCCCGCACACGCCCAGCAAGCCGTGGGCGATGACGAGACCACCTCCGACCTACCCCGCCGTCTGGTCCTGCGCTTTGTCACCGAAAGCGACTTCCCGCCCTTCAACTTTTACGATGAGGACGGCCAGCTCACCGGCTTCAATGTCGATCTGGCACGCTCGATCTGCCTGGAGGCGAAGGCGGCCTGTGATATCCAGGTCAAGCCGTGGGGCGAACTGATGCTGGCGCTGCGGCGCGGTGAGGCCGATGCCGTGATCGCCGCGCACCGTGTCACTGCGACAGCCCTTCAGCAGGCCGATTTCTCGATGCCCTACCTTTACACACCCGGCCGCTTCGCCGTGCGCAAGTCGGCTGAGAAGCGCGACATCACCCCCGATGGTCTACAGGGACAGCGCATCGCGGTGATCCGCGGCAGCGCGCACGAAGCCTACCTGAAGACCTTTTTCCGTGACAGCCGCATCGAAGTGCATCCCTCTTCCGACAGCGCCCGCGAAGCCCTGAGCGAGGGCAAGATCGACTATCTGTTCGATGACGGCATCAGCCTCTCGTTCTGGCTCAACGGAACCCTGTCGCGGCAGTGCTGCGAATTCCGCGGCGGCCCTTTTCTCGAGGCCAAGTTCTTCGGCGACGGTATCGCCATTGCCCTCAAGAAGAATGACCGCCAGACCAAGGAATTGATCGACCGCTCCATTGTCGATCTGCGCGACAGCGGACGCCTTGAAGAGCTGGTCGGGCGCTACTTCCCCTACCGCATCTATTGAAGCCGACGGGCGGGAACCATCGGCTGCGCAACGCCGGTCGGCTGTTGCCCGCAAGCCCATGTGACAGGCATGAGCCCGTTCACTGGCCTGCCGCGCTCACGACCCGCGCCGGATCGTGCTGCCCGGCCAGTCCTGCGATGATGTTTTCAGCCATGTCCAGGCCCATCCGCCGCGAGGCATCGTGCGTGTTACCTGCACTGTGCGGCGTAAGGATCACGTTGGGCAGATCGGCTGCCAGCAGCGGATTGTCGGGCAACGGCGGCTCGACATCGAAAACGTCGATTCCAGCCCCGGCAAGACGGCCCGTGCGCAAGGCATCCGCCAGTGCCTTTTCGTCGACGAGGCCGCCACGCGCGCAATTGACAAGGAACGCCCCCGGCTTCATCGCCGATCGTGCTTGTGTCGGCCAGTTGCGGGTGGAGCT
>CAZDNY010000063.1:1702-10750 GCA_964506885.1 uncultured Hyphomicrobiaceae bacterium
GCCAGCTCCGCTGCGCCCAGAAGCGGGCGGTTCGCATCCACGCGCGGGGTATGCAGGGAAACGAAATCCGCCTGCCCGAGCGCCTCGGTCAAAGTTGCGCACACGCTCACGCCCAGCTCATCCGCGACCACGCGATCGATTGTTCGCCCCCAGACCGCCAGCCGCATCTCGAATGCCTCAGCGCGCCGCGCCAGCGCCTGACCGCTGCGCCCGAAGCCGAGGATAGCCAGTGTGCGCCCGGCCAGTTCGCTGGCCACGAGCTGATCGCGAAAGCGCCAATCGCACGACCGCAGCGCCGCCTCGTAGCGGGCCAATTGCTTGGCCAGAGCCAGCATCAGCGTCATCGCGTGCTCGGCGACCGCGATCTTGTTGGCGTCGGGCGTGTTGAGAACCAGGATGTTGCGCGCCGCACATGCACCAAGGTCGATGTTGTCGGTCCCCACGCCATGCTTCGCGATCACACGCAGCCGCGGGGCCGCTGCAAGCATCGCCGCATCAATGCGCATGATGCGTACGCCCAGGGCATCGGCCTGCGCGAGACCGGCAATCAATGCGTCCTGGCTGCCGTTCGCATCGATGAGCTTGAAGTCGGGTTCCTGACGCAAACGCGCAATAGCATCGCGGTGCACGTGTTCGCTCAGAACGATGGTCGGCACGAAAAGCCTCGGCTTGGAAAAGATTTGGGACGTCGCGACGGCAGGATGCGTGAAGGGTTCGCCCAGATGCCTCCAGGCGCCCGGCCCAATCGTCACAATTGCCCCCTCACGTCAAGTCGCAGGGCGCCTCCCGCGCGCTTTGCGGGTGCAACAACCAATGTGCCGAAGCCCTCCCCGGTGGTGCGTCTGGCTCCGGAACGTTACAGCAATCCGGACGTTTTGGGGCCAGGCCCCACAAAGCCTTGTCCCCGACCGGCCCCAGCAAACGACGCACGAGACAGGCTTTGTCAGCGCGTTTGGACATCAAACTTCCCCAGATATGGCGATCTGGAAAAAATTCGGGGGTAACGCGCCATCAAACATCCACAAACGCCACCACCTTACACGACCATCAGCAAACGTCGGCCATCCTATCGGCCATGAGGACTAGATGATCTTTCCAAGAGCCAAGAATGCAATTGCTCGCACAGTCATGACGGCGAGCCTCGCTGCCATTGCTGCGCCGATCGCGCTCGCAGCCGGCGCCGCCATACCCGAAACGGCCGGCACCTTCCAGCTCGCCCAGCGCGGACCCGGCGGCAACGACTCGCCTGAGGACCGCAAGAAGCAGCGCCAGGAAAAGCGCGAGCAGCGTCAAGAACTACGCCAAGAGCGCCGGGAGAACCGCCAGGAGGGGCGCCAGGAACGTCGTGAATTGCGGCAGCAAGGCCGCGAACAGCGGCGCGACCTCAGGCAGGAAAATGTCCAGGAGCGTCGCGATCTGCGCCAGCAGAACGTGCAGGAACGCCGTGAGAATCGCGAAGAGCGCCGCGATCTGCGCCAGCAGCAGCGCGAACAGTTGCGTGACCTGCGCCAGGAAAACGTGCAGGAACGCCGGGCAAATCCTCAGGATCGGCGCGAACTGCGTCAGGAGGGCCGCGAAGATCGCCGCGAATTGCGCCAGCAGGGCCGCGAGCAACGGCGCGATCTCAGGCAGGAGAACGTACAGGATCGCCGCGAGAACCGCGAAGAGCGGCGCGATCTGCGCCAGCAGGGACGCGAGGACCGCCGTGACGTGCGCCAGGAAGGCCGCCAGGAACGTCGCCTCGACCGCACCGAGCGCCGTCGCTGGCGCAACGAGCAGCGTGACGCCGAGCGTCGTGGTGGTTTCTCGAATATCGACGCCTTGAAGCGCACCCGCAAGGAACGCCGCCTGCAGGGTGGCGGCAGCATCGTCGAAGAGCCCGATGCCCGTCGTATCATCCGCAGCGGAAATAGGTCGTTCATCATCCGTGACGAAGCACGCCGCATGCGCCGCTTCGGCAACGTCACCGGCACACGTCGCCGTCCGGGCGGCGGCAACATCTCGACCATCCAGCGTCCCAACGGCGTCAGGATCATCACCGAGACCTCACCGGACGGCCGCCTCATCCGTCGCTACCGGGTCGGTCGCAACGGCCGCAGGGTAGTCCTGATCGACAACCGCCGCACGTGGCGCAAGTGGGGCGCCATCGGTGCCGGTGCGGTCCTCGCCACCGGGCTGCTGCTGGCCCTCGACCCGCCGCGCTACCGCATGCCGCGCGACCGCTACATCATCGAGTACGACCGCGCCAGCTATGACGATGTCTACGATGCACTGATGGCACCACCGATCGACGACGTCGGCCCCGGCTACACGCTCGACCACGTGCTCTTCAACTACAATCTGCGGGAACGCATGCGTCGCATTGATCTCGACGCGATCAATTTCGACACCGGCTCGTGGGACATTGACGAAAGCCAGTACGACAAGCTGGAATACTTGGCGCGCGCCATGGGCCGCATCCTCGATCGCGATCCCGATGAGGTCTTCCTGATCGAGGGCCACACTGATGCAGTGGGCGACTCCATCAGCAATCGCTCACTGTCGGATCGCCGCGCCGAGGAAGTCGCCAACATCCTCTCGGAGGAATTCGATATCCCGCCGGAGAACCTTGTCATTCAGGGTTATGGCGAAGAATTCCTCAAGGTCGACACTGACGGTCCCTCACGCGCCAACCGCCGCGTCACCGTCCGGCGCATCACACCGTTGCTGGACCGCCGCGAGGCACGCTATCGCGACGATCGTTGAGGCTGGCGCGCGAGCCGCTCGACTGCGGAAACGATAACGAAGATAACGAAAAGGCGCTCCGATGGAGCGCCTTTTCCAGTTCGGCAGTCTGGCAGACACAATCCACAGCCCCGCATCGCCGGCAAGCATCGTCACTGAAAGCGGCGCAACGACTTTGGCCCACCGCCGATACCGCTTAGCTCTCTTCGGGCGCCGGGCCTCCGCGCAAGTCTTGGGCGAACTCTGCCTCCAACGCCGCCTCGAGTTTCAAAAGATCCTCCGGCAGCGGCATGCCAAACGCCCTCATTTCGTTCAGCTTCTCCATCACCATGAGATAGAGTTCGTGACGGTCCTCCGGCTCGTTCTGCATCCGCGTCAGCAAGATGCCAAGCTCAGCTTTGACGTCATCCATGTCCATGCGTGCACTCCTCATGATCAGACACCGCGCATGACCCGACTATAGGCGCGCCAAAGCCTAAGGTGCCAGAAAAAGCGCCCCATGGTTTGTCTGCGATCAATCGCAGCCGCGCTTGGTCATATCTTCGCGCTGACGGCTACTTCAGCGACCGCCCGATCTTCCACAGCTCTTCGTTGACGCGGATATCCGCCAGCATCCGGTCGATCAGCAGGCACGTGCGCTTGAAAAGATCCGAGCCGCGCCGGTAATCGGCCGCCGCAAAGAAATCGATACGGCCTGCCTTGAACAGGTTCACGCACTTCTCTTTCGATTTGCCCGGCGGATGGACGGCGATCGCATGGCCACCGTTCTTGCGCATCACCGCCATCGATGGAACGTCAGTGTCGCCGTCGCCGAAATAGATCATGTTGGAGAACGGAATGGGACGGCTGCCTTCCGGCATGTGCTGGTTGATCGTCTCGCCCAGGTCTTCCACGCCCTTGTTGATGCGAAACAGGTATTGCGTCTTGCCCGTGTCGGTGATCACCCGCTTAGGATAGGGCAGGTCGTAGGCCTCGAACCAGTATTCCGAAGCGAACACATTATGGAACCGGCCGAAGATCGGGGTCCCCTCGATAATCTCCGTAAGGCCCGACGAGATGAGGTAGTGTCGCACACTCACGCCCTGGCTCTCGGAACGCAAGGCAACGTATTCGCTGATCTCGTCGAACCACTCCGCAACACCGGGGAAAAGTTCCACCGATCGGCCCTGCGCGACGAGATCCTCCCGGTCGATGCGGATACCGGCCTCTTTCGCCTTCTTGTAGAGCAGGTGCATGTACGTGATGAGCGGATCGGCCTCCTGCTCGCGCGCAACACGGTTGGTTTCCTTCCAGAACTGCGCGGCATCGACGCCGACCTGCGGAAGAAACGCGTATTCCTGCATCGGCCTTGGCGACAGCGTCCCGTCGAAATCATAGACGAGAGCGATGACCTTCTTTTCAAAAGCGGCACGCGACGTGCCGGTCTTGCCCTTGGCCGCCTTGCCGGCCTTGTTCGCCGGGCGTCCCGCGCGCACCATCGGAACATCGTCGTTGGCCGGCTTCACCGACTGCCGGCTCCGCCGTCCCGCGCCACCTTCGCTCATGACGTTTCCCTTGCTGACTTGCCCCGCGCGAGCGCATCCAAAAGAGCTGCACCGGACTGCCCGATGCAGTTACGGCTGAGCAGAATCAGCGATTCGCACGAACGAAAGAAGGCGGCCGGTGGACAACTGCCACGCCCGTCGTGAACACCCGGCAGCCGGGCCGCCGGTCGACTGCGGACCGACCACTGCTCAGTGTTTGCAGTCGCCGCCCCCGCCACAGCAACCGTCCTTTTTCTCGCCGTGACCATGGTGGTGATGACCGTGGTCATGGTGATGATCGTCATGGTGATGGTGGTGATGGTGCCCGTCGCCGTGGTCATGCCCGCAGCCACAGCCGTGTTCATGCTCATGCTGGTGGTCGTTGGGATCGACCAGCACGGCCGCCAGCCGCCGCTCCAGTGCAACCGACTGTTCGCGCGGCGCATCGCGCGCCTCGATCGTCAGCGCCATCACCTCGGCCGCGATACGGATGTCGTCCACCTGCCCCAGGTAGTGCCGCCTCAGCCGCCCCTGCCGGTCGAAAATCAGGACGGTCGGCGTTCCCTGCAGCTCATAGGCGTCCATGGTTTCGGGCAGCACACCGCCGCTCTGCTTGTCGATCGCAACCGGGAACGCCAGGTGATTTTCCTCCAGGAACGCCGCAAGCTTGTCCGGCGTCTGCGCATCCTGCTTCTCGAACACGGTGTGCAGACCGATGATCGCCACCTCGTCGTCCTGGAACTGAGCATGGAGCCGTGCCAGTTGCGGCAGCAGATGGCGCACCGAACCGGGGCAGTGCATCTGGAATGCGCCAACCACGATCACCTTCCCCTTCGAGGCCGTGAGTGTCGGCGGCGTGGCATCGGCGTTAAGCCAGCGGCCAACCGACAGTTCCGGCGGGGTTTCTGGATTGAGCATGACGGGTCCTTTCATCCCAGGTCGTTATTGCAGCGAGCTATATCCGTTTTTCGAGACCATCGATACGGGGCATATCGCAATGCCAACCGCAGTGTGGCGGCAAGGCCGGGCGCGGTAACTGGGCGTACCCGCCCGCGAGGCGCCCCACTAAAGGCATCACCCGCGCCGGTCCTCGTATATCCGCAACCGCGCCCTGAGCGCCTCGATCTCGTCGAGCAGTTCCAGAGCCAGTGCGACGCCCGGGGTGTTGAGACCCAGATCCCTTTCCAGCCGCTTCGCCTTGGCGACACTCGCGATCGTGAGGCTTTGAAAGCGCCATTCCGCGCGGCCGTACCCGCTGGGCTCGAGCGCCCCGTGCGCCACCAGGTCCGCCACCCAGTCCGCCTCCACGTTGCACGCGACGCACAACTCCTCGAGCGTGCAGTGCCCGCCCGCCTCCACGATCTCGATTTCCATGTGATCGTTGCTGTCCTTCGCCATCGCTAGACTCCGAGCTTTGCGCGGGGATTGAACGCCAGCTTGCGCTCCATCTCGCGATAGATGTCCTTGGCTTCCGCCGTATCGGCAGGCGGCAGCGCGATCTGCAGTACGGCATAGAGATCGCCCGGCACCTTGGCCGGCAAGCCGCGCCCCTTGATGCGCAATTCGCGACCCTGGTAGGAACCGGCGGGCACCTTCAGCATGATCGCCCCCGACGGCGTCGGCACCTTGATTTCCGCGCCCAGCGCGGCCTCCCAGGGCGTCACCGGCAGATCGAAATGGACGTCCTTGCCCGACAAACGGAACACCGGATCGGGCGCGTAGAAGACTTCGAGATAAAGATCACCGGCCGGCAGACGGCCCATCCCTGGCGAACCCTGCCCCTTGAGCCGGATGCTCTGGCCTTCCTCGAGCCCCTTGGGGATGTCGACGTTGAGCGAGCGCTCGCGAACCCGCACATGACCGCCCTCGTCGATCTCTGGCACCCGCAACGTGATTGTGCGCCGCCCGCCCTGGTAGGCGTCGCGCAGATCGATGTAGATGCGCGCATGGTGGTCGGAGCCGCGCGCATGAAACTCGGCGGTCCCGCGTTGGCCCTGCGCGCGCCGCGCGCCGCGGAACAGGGTCTCGAAGAATTCGCTGAAGTCGTGGGCCTCGCCGCCCGGCGGCGCGCCGGAGAACTCGAACCCAGCATCCCAGTCCGGCGGCGGCCTGAACTCCTGACCCTGGCTGAAACCTCGTCCGACGTCGTCGTAGGCGGCCCGCTTTTCCGGATCGCCCAAAACCTCGTAGGCCTCGCCGATCTCCTTGAAGCGCTCCTCGGCACCAGGTTCCTTGTTGATATCGGGATGAAACTGCCGCGCCAGCTTGCGATAGACGCGCTTGATCTCGTCCTGGCTCGCCGTCCGCTCGACCCCCAGGGCCTTGTAGTAGTCCTTGAAATCCATACGCTCACACAATCCGGTCGGAACGCACTGCGCGCCCCCGCAATCATCCAGATTTTTACCGCCTTCAGGAGAATTTCAAGGCCGCGACCGTGACCTGTGCACGATCTGCCGCAGTCGCGAAGGCCTCGATCGCCTGTTGAGAGCAGCCCGCAACGCTTGACTTGCCGGCCTCAGCCCTTCTCTTGTCGCAAACAGGAACGGGTTCACGAAGCGCGAGAATCGATCACCTATGTCAGCAGATGCATCCAAGGCCGCCCTCATAGCACTCATCAAGCAGCGCTCGTTCCAGTCGGGCGGCGAGGTCAAGCTCGCATCGGGCCGGACCTCCACGTTCTATTTCAACATGAAGCCGACGATGCTGAACCCTCAGGGCGCGCATCTGATCGCCACCTTGATCCTAGACCAGCTCGCCGCCGACGGCATCGAGGCCGACATGATCGGCGGCCTGGAGATGGGCGCCGTTCCGCTCGCCGCCGCCGTTGCCGCCGTCTCCGCCACGCGTGCAAAGCCCCTGCCCGCCTTCTTCGTGCGCAAGCAGGCCAAGGAGCACGGAACCCAGAGCCTCGTCGAGGGGCTCGCCAAGGGCGAAACGCTCGCCGGCAAGAAGGTCGTCATCGTCGAAGACGTCACCACGACGGGCGGCTCGGCCATCAAGGCGGCTGAAGCCGTCGCAAAGGAAGGTGCCCAGGTCGTCCGCGTCGTGACCGTGGTCGATCGCCGCGAAGGTGCGACGCAGGCTTTTGCCGACGCCAAACTGGACTTCAAGCCGCTGCTGACCATCGCCGACTTCGGCGGCTGACGGTCTCAATTACCGCTCGCAAACCGCACCTCCCCGCCGTGACGCCGAAGTCCGGCGGAACGATAGCGCACGCGCAGCGTTTCTCACACAAGCGCACCGACATCGAGCGCGGAGCATTCCGTGTGATCGCGGACTGACCAGAAGCTGAAACACGCGTGTCAGCCGAGGTCGCGGTGCGCGCAACAAAATCGAACACATTTCCTGAAAGGAGATGATCCATGAAACGCATTCTCACGAGCACGGCGATGATCGCGATGCTCGCCGCTCCGGCTCTCGCCGGCGACGCCAAGATGGACACCAAGGCCAGGGGCGACAAGGCTGCGGCAGGCGAGAAGGCGCATCAGGCTGAAACCATCCATCCGCCGACAAACCGCGTCGGCAAGCAGGTCCCCACGATGACTGATCGAGATGGCGACGTTCATCCGCCCACCAACCGGGTCGGCGAGAACGTCCCGACGATGAGCGCAGACGATGAAAAGAAGGCCGCCGACGCCGATAAGCCGGACAAGACAAAGCCGTCGCAGAACTGATAGCGCGTGTGAAGGGGGAGGCAACGCACAGGCCGGCAATTGCTTGCAGCGCGATCGAGCACGAAACGAGAAAGCCCCGGATCATCTGATCCGGGGCTTTGCTGCAATTGGAGACGACGAAGCGCGGATTACTCCGCGGCCGCCTGCTGTACCGTCGGCGCCGCCGCGCGCACATCGGCATCCACGTGTGCTTCGAACTTCTCGAAGTTCTTGTTGAACATTTCGCACAGCGTTGCCGCCATCACGTCGTAGGCCTTCGGATCGGCCCAGGTCTCACGCGGGTTGAGGATCTTGGCATCGACGCCTTCCAGCGCAGTCGGCACCTGGAAGCCGAACACGGGATCGGTACGCATCGGCTGGTCCTTGAGCTGGCCCGACAGCGCCGCATTGAGCAGCGCGCGCGTCGCCTTGATCGGCATGCGCTTTCCCGTGCCGAACTTTCCGCCCGTCCAGCCGGTGTTGACCAGCCAGCAATCGACACCGTGATCCGCGATCAGCTTGCGCAGCAGGTTGCCGTAGACCGAAGGATGACGCGGCATGAACGGCGCGCCGAAGCAGGTCGAGAACGTCGGCTGCGGCTCGTTGCCCATGCCCTTTTCCGTACCCGCGACCTTGGCCGTGAAGCCCGACAGGAAGTGGTACATGGCCTGGCTCGGCGTCAGCTTGGCGATCGGCGGCAGAATGCCGAAGGCGTCCGCCGTCAGCATGACGATGTTCCGGGGGTGCCCAGCCGTGCCCGTCTCCGACGCGTTCGAGATGAAGTCGAGCGGATAGGCCGAGCGGGTGTTCTCGGTCAAGCGGCCATCGTCGAAATCAGGCAGGCGCGTCTTCTCGTCGAGAATAACGTTCTCCAGCACCGTACCGAACCGGTTCGAGGCCTCCCAGATCTCCGGCTCGGCTTCCTTCGACAGACGGATCGTCTTGGCATAGCAGCCGCCTTCGAAGTTGAAGATGCCGTTCTCCGACCAGCCGTGCTCGTCATCGCCCAGGAGCGTGCGGTTGGGATCGGCCGACAGCGTCGTCTTGCCGGTACCCGACAGACCGAAGAAAACCGCCGAATTGCCGTCGTTGCCAACGTTCGCCGAGCAGTGCATCGGCATCACATTCTTGGCCGGCAGGACGTAGTT
>CAZDNY010000064.1:0-10728 GCA_964506885.1 uncultured Hyphomicrobiaceae bacterium
GGTCACTGGTTCAATCCCAGTACCGCCCACCATTAAAATCCAAATAATTTCAGTTTGCTGCGGGGCTTTTTGGGGTGTCCCGAAGGGGTGATCGCGGAACTATGCGATGCGGCGCAGGTGGTTGTCGAAGGACAGGCCTTCGATGCGTTGGGTGTGGGCATCCGCGTCGCCTGGCGAGGATACCTCGAAAATGCCTTCGCCGGTTGTGCACGCGATCCCGGTATCCCCAGCGGGTGCAATCCCGCACGCATCCGCCAGTCGCGTCTCGCCGATGACCCTGGCGGAGGCGGCGTCGAAATAGACGATACGGCCCGCGCGCGGTGCGGATGCGGCAACGATGCGCCCGTCGCTGCTCGACGCCATCGAGCCGATGTAGCCCTTGAGATCCCGACCGGTGATCTCGCGTGGTTCGGGCATCGCGATGGGCGTATCGATACCGACGCGGCCGACCAGCCAGGGTGTCGTGTCCGTGCCGCCTTCCCACTGGCCGCCGAACCAGACGTTCCCTTGCTGATCGCGACACATGTGGCGCAGCGAAAGCTGATGCAGATCTTTGGCCAGCGCGTGCTGCGCCTTGAGGTCGCCCGTGGCCGCGTCGATGAACGCGATCGAGGGTGTCATCGTGTCAAGATTGAGCTTGGCCCGGACGGCGTCGGGGTGCGTCTCGATGCCACCGTTGGCAACACACAGAGTCTTGCCGTCGGGCATCATCAAGACTTCGTGCGGCCCGATGCCGGAGGTCGGCAATTCGCCGATGCGGCGGAACCCGGCGGCGACGTCATAGACACCGAGTACGCCGCGCGCTTCCTCAAAGGCGTTCTCGGTTGCGAAGAGCAGACGGCCGTCGGGAGAGAAGACACCGTGCCCGTAGAAATGGCGTCCGCCGGGCGCGGTGAATATCCGGGGCGGGCGTCTGCCGGCGAGGTCGAAGGCAACCGCAAAGTCCCCAGGACGGCGCGCGAAGGCGACGGCGATCTTAGCGTCGGGAGCAACGGCGATATCGTGACCGCGGCCGTCGAGCGGAATGGCGCGCTCCACGGCTCCGTGCGCGTTGAGCAGGACCACCTGATAGCTGCCGTCTCGTGTCCGTGCCGAGGCGACGAAGCGAGCGCCCGGCGCGGCGCCTCCGGCGGCGGGACGTGATAGCGGCGCGCAGGCCAGAAGTGCCGCTCCGCCAACGAGAACTGTCCTGCGATCAATCACCATCGAGTTCGTTAAATCCGATTGTCAGGGCCGCCGCCGGCGCAATTTGCCGGCCGATGATCTGGCGCAGACCGTTCAAGTTGAAGCGCGCGCGACGCAGCGCCATGAGGTTGTCGGTGGACGCCGCCACTGCGGCTTTCTCCTGCGATGGCAGGATCATCTCGCCGGCGTCGCGCTCCAATGTGTCGTAGGCGCTGGCGATCCAGTCCTTCATCCACGCCTTGCTCTTGTCTTTCGCGCCGACGTCGGCGACGACGAGATCGAGGTGCAGCGCCTTGTGCAGATTGCGCAACGCAAGTATCGACGTCGACACGACGTCCCGGGCGCGCCCGGCACGCTCGAAGGGCAGACCGGCCCAGGATTTCTTCGCCTCGGCGGCCTTCATCCATGTCAGCAACATGTCCTCGCGCACGAGCTGGAGACCAGTCAACAAGCTACGGACCAGTTCCGCTGCGGCCTCGTTTGGCGACCTGTAGTCGGTGTTACCCGGCGCACCCGCCGTCAGCAGGCGCTGCCGCCAGCCGGTCTGCGGATCCGTCCACTCGCGGACCATGTTGTCGGCCTGGCGTGTGATGTAGCCCGCTATGGCTTGCGCCAGGCCGCAGCGATAGAGGCGACCGTCCGCGGGTTCGTCGGCGGGCGGCGCGTAGAGCAGGATCTCCAAGGCGGGCAGCCCCTGCAAAGCCGCCGACTGTCGGGATATGGCGTCGACGGTGAGGAGTTCTGCGCGACGCTCGGCCATGACCTTTGCAACCTGCCGCCGGACGACGCCGCGCGGGTCGGGCAGGAACGCGATCCGCTGCCAGCGGTTGTCGGTCCGCGCCGGCCCGAAGCGAATGTGTTGGATGCGCGCCCAGCCGCGCACGCTGCCGGCGAACGCCTCTTGTGCCGTCTTGAGCGCTGCTGGCGTCGGCGACTTGCACCATGCGGCGGTGGCCTCGTGCGTCCTGGCGCTGACATCGGCGAAGAACCGGTAGGCCGGCACGATGGTGTTGTCGACGGCCGATGTGACCATGGCCTCGAGCGCCGGCGGCGGCTTTTGCGTGGTGTCGGCCCACGCCGACGTGTTCGGTGTCGCAGTCATGGCGGCGATCGACGCAGCAAGCGCCGCAGCCCGAAGGCTGCAGCGCTTCCCGCGTGTCAATCCGGATCGTTGTGTGTGGCTCAATGCCCTTCGACCTCGTCGGCAGACTGCGCATTGAGCAGTCCATAATTCTCAATTCCGATTTTCTTCAGCAGATCGAGCTGAGTCTCCAGGAAGTCGATGTGCCCTTCCTCATCAGCGAGCAGTTCCTCGAACAGTTGCATGGAAACCAGATCATTCTTCTTGCGGCACAGCTCGCGGCCCTTGGTGTAGTGTTCCTTGGCGATGTACTCGCCCTTCAGGTCGCACTCCAACACTTCCTTCACGTCCTGGCCGATCATCAGTGGCGCAACCGTCTGCAGGTTGGGATGGCCTTCCAGGAAGATGATGCGCGCGATGATCTTGTCGGCGTGCTGCATCTCCTCGATGGATTCGGCGCGCTCCTTCTTTGCCAGCTTGCCATAGCCCCAATCGTCGAGCAGCCGGTAGTGCAACCAGTACTGATTGACGGCGCCCAGCTCCAGCTTCAGCGCCTCGTTGAGCATGTTGATGACGTCCTTGTCGCCTTTCACGTCGTTTCCCTTTCTTCACTTCAACCATAGCCCGTCGTCGTCGTCCGGGATCATTCGGCAGGTTCCAGCGAGAGCCGTGCAACGCTTGGCGCGGCCTTGCCGCACTGGCGCCGCAACCGCCGCCTGATCGACGAGCAGGCATCGGGACAGATGAGACCTCGCCTCTCCAACTCTTCCAATTTGGAATAGATCGTCTCGACTGCCAGCGGTGCGCATCCGCAGCAATTCATACGTTTGGACAGATGCCGCCAGATGACGCCGGGTGTCGGCAGCGGCGGGTCGGGCTCCGTCATGATATCGAGCAGCGCCAGCTCGATGTCATGGTCGGAGATTACGGCGCAGGAGCAGATCAACATATCCGAAGTGCTCCTACATCGGCCGTGACGCCACAGGATCGACGTAAGCGTTCGCGTTGACGATCCAGCTCGGCGAGACGATATGCTCGACGCTGCGTAGCGTCAGCGCGTAGGTGCCGGCATGGTGCAGCACTTCGTCCACCATCGAGTTCTCGATAAGGGCGAAGGCACAGGCACGCATGGCAGGACACGTGTTGTGCTGGCAGGCAGCAATCATCGAGATGGCGAGACATTCGTCGCGACAGAAGCCGCAGGCGCCGAGCGGCCTGACCGAGATGGAATTGCGCGAGGATACGGCGACAGCCTTAGACCACATCGCCAACGAACTGACTGCTGTCTCGGCGTGCTTGGGGCCGAGAAGGTTGGAATACAGCCGCCAGACCTCTTGCCAGCAGCCAACGTCGCTGTTCTGGTAGCCGGAGATCCAGCCGCGGAAGCCGAGACCGACGATGGCTTCGGCCGGATAACGATTGGCCGGAGACGGCCGGGGACAACTGAGGCAGCCTTCGCTTCGCGTAACGCTACCAGTTAGTAGCGATGCGGAACGCCCGGCGGGACCGCCTGAGCGAAACGTCTTTTTCATCTTTCTCTCCAATCGAAGGGGTTCAAGGCCCCGACATCGGACGCTTCATTTCATGACTGACAAGATATAGAAATCGGTGTGCGCGCGGGATGTCAACTCGAAAGACGCGCTGCGAAGCGACTTGATGCAGCATGTCACATAGAAGTTTTGAATCGTTCGAAACTACTGGCCAACCGTTGTCAAAAACCTTCGCTCGTGCTGGAGCCCACAGTGTCTGCGGGCCGCTACGACGGCAGGGTCCGGACCGTGCCGCGGCGCTTGGACATGCGCGACACCTTGCCGGGCTTCTTGCGAGGTATGGTCTTTGCGGCCGTATGCATTTGTGCACGCGCCATGTCGGCGATCGTCGTCTGATTGAGGACGGAGATGAAAGCTTCGAATGCGTCATCGAAAATCTGCGCATGCTGGCCGTCGTCCGGAACCGCCTCGTCGCCACGCTCCGGCAGAAGTTCCATGGCCCTGACGACCTGTCCGACCTTGATGGTATCTGCGGGAACTTTAAGTCGCACACCGCCGTACCTGCCGCGCTCGCCTTCCAGAAATCCCGCCCGCGACAGAAGGTGCACGATCTTGAAGGTGTTCTGCTGGGTCAGCTCGAGTTCGGCGGCCAGGTCGGCAACCTTCTGGAGGTCGGTTCCCGTTCGCGCGCATGCCACGAGAACGCGCAACGCGTGCGACGTGACCTTGTTCAGTTTCATCGTGAGGCGTGCCTCTTGGTGGCGACAGGGATAAGCTTTGTCAAGGAAACCAGAAGCCTCGTCAACCTCGAGCCGTTCGTGGCCGGTTTGCCATGTGATAAGGGTTCAGTCGGTCGCTGACAGGCGTGCCGGTTGCGTGCACGATGCTCGACATGCGAAGCCAGTTGTATGACGAAGCGGCGTGTCAAACGACCCATGGCTCAGGTCCTTTTTGTCAGAAGCTGCGCGCGACGAAGTCAGCATTGGAGGCATCAGATGGCGAGCACGGGACACACTCTAGTTTGTTTGCGATTTTTGTCATCAATTAATTCTTGACCCTATTCATATACAATGAGATCAGCAATCTCACGGCACCGTCGTGGTCGATCCAGCGCAAAGGGACCGGCTTGATGCGACGATCCGAACCCAGGGCCTTGAACCCTGCGCCATCGGAGAGGAAATCGATGCTTGGAACAATCGTGCGCGCAACTCTTGGCGCAACTATTCTACTGGCTGTGTTGCCTGCGTCAGCGCAGGAAGCCCCGACGACAGGTGCCGTTCTGTCTGCCTATGCCGATGTGGCGGAAGCCGGGTATACGGACTCGCTGACCAGCGCAAAGATTTTGCAGGCCGCTGTCGATAAGCTGATCGCCGCGCCGACGGCCTCCAATCTCGATGCCGCGCGCGCAGCCTGGATCGCCGCCCGCGTTCCCTACCAGCAGACCGAGGCCTTCCGCTTCGGCAACGCGATCGTCGACGACTGGGAGGGCAAGGTCAACGCCTGGCCGCTGGACGAGGGGCTGATCGACTATGTCGACGCCTCCTACGGCTCGGACAATCCGGAAAACCCGCTTTTCACCGCCAACGTGATCGCCGCCAAGACCATCAAGATCGCGGGCGAGGACGTCGACCTGTCGACGATCACCAAGGAGATCCTGGCGGACAAACTGCAGGAGGCGGGCGGCGTGGAGGCCAATGTCGCCACCGGCTATCACGCCATCGAGTTCCTGCTTTGGGGACAGGACCTCAACGGCACTGACGCGGGAGCGGGCAATCGGCCGGCCAGCGACTACGATCCCAAGAACTGCACGAACGGCAACTGCGAGCGACGCGCCGCCTACCTGAAGGCCGTCACCGACCTGCTCGTCGACGATCTGGCCTGGATGGCCGACCAGTGGGGCAAGGATGGCGACGCGCGCAGGGCGGTGACCGGCGCAGAAGGCAGTGCGGGCCTCAAAACGATCCTCGTCGGACTCGGTTCGCTCTCCTATGGCGAGATGGCGGGCGAGCGCATGAAGCTCGGCCTGCTGCTGCACGATCCGGAAGAAGAGCACGACTGCTTCTCCGACAACACGCACAACTCGCACTTCTATAACGTCATCGGCATCCGCAACGTCTATCTAGGCTCTTACGAGCGCACCGACGGCAGAATTGTGAAGGGGCCGTCCGTCTCCGATCTCGTCAAGGCCAGGTCGCCGGAGACAGATGCAGCCGTGCGCAAGGCGATCGAGGCGACGGTCGAAAAGATGGGTGCCTTGAAAGCACGCGCTGATAAGGGCGAGCGCTACGACCAGATGATCGGCCAGGGCAATGCGGAGGGCAATGCCGTCGTCCAGGCCGCCATCGACGCGCTCGTCGCGCAAGCCAAAGAATTCGAGCGCGCCATGGCGGTCCTCGACTTGGGATCAGCGCAGTTCGAAGGCTCGGACAGTCTGGATGAGCCGGGCAAGGTCACCACGGGCAAGTAAGCACGCGTCCAGGGGCAGCGTCCCCGACACCACGAACACCACTGAACCGACCAAACTGAAGAGAGGTCACCATGACCCCGTTTCTTCGGCTGAGCCCTCGTCCGACGGCACGCTGAGCGGGGTCGCGCTCGGTGATCTTTATTCCCACTTGAACGGCGATACGGCCAATGTCGTGCGTTACGTCACACCGGTCATTGCCGGCTTCGTGCTGTCGGCCTGCTGGGGCGAGGACGACATGTGGGACGCTGGCGCCAAGTACGAAGGGGACGTCAATTCGATCAAGATCGCTGCTTCGATCGCCTACATCCGCGACACCGATGAGAACGGCCTCGTCGACGGCGGCGGCGCCGCGCTCGTCACACCCGGCATCGAAAACTTCCAGACGGTCGTGGTCGGTCCGAAGATTTCGTTCTGAGCCTTGCCTTCCCTTTGCTCAGAGCCTGGGACCGGATGGCCCCTCCCGTCATCCGGTCCCATTTCCCAATGCGGCCATTGGTCGTAAGCTGGTGACACAGGGTACAACACCGAGGGAGCAAGCGGATCTTGAGAGTCAATCTGCATGCACGTGCTACGGCTGCTGCGTCCGTCTGCATGTGCGTTGCCGGTCTCGTCGCGACCACCCGCGCCAATCCACCGGCTGGCGCGTTGGAGCCGGGTGAGTTGTTGCCTGGCGGCACTGCCACTACGCCGGGCTCGACGGATCATCGCGACGCCTTCTCGCGCTTTTCCAACGGCATCGGTTTCGACGGCGAAGCGCGCTTCAAGCTCGGCAACGCCATCTTCCGCAAGCAGTGGGTGTCGGCCCCCTCCTCGACGCGATCGTCCGACGGGCTGGGGCCGCTTTACAACGCGAGAGCCTGCCAGAACTGTCACCTCAAGGATGGGCGCGGCCGGCCTCCCGCCGATGGCGAAGCCGGCGTGTCGATGTTCCTCAGGCTTTCTGTGCCGCCGCAGAACGACGAACACAAGCGCATGCTCACCGAGCACCGCGCCACCGTGATCCCGGAGCCGACCTACGGCGGGCAATTGCAGAATTTCGCCATCCAGGGGCACACGCCTGAAGGCCAGATGGCCATCGCGTATCAAGACCTGCCCGTGACGCTTGGCGACGGCACCGTCGTCACGCTGCGCAAACCCACCTATGAGGTCACGCAGCCTGGCCACGGCGCGCTTCATCCGCAAACCATGCTGTCGCCGCGCGTGGCGCCGCAGATGATCGGCCTCGGCCTTCTGGAAGCCGTGCCTGAAGCGACGATCCGTGCGCTTGCCGATCCCGACGATGCGGATGGCGATGGCATCTCCGGCCGCGCAAACGAAGTCTGGTCGCACGACGAGCGCCGCGTGATGCTCGGCCGCTTCGGCTGGAAGGCGGGCAATCCTTCGATCCGCCAGCAAACGGCGGATGCCTTCAACGGGGACATGGGATTGTCGACGTCGCTGTTTACATCCTCGTCGGGTGACTGCACGGACGCTCAGGCCGCCTGCAAGGGCGCACCCAATGGCAACTCGCCCAGCCCCGACGACCCGGAAGTCTCAGACCAGCTACTCGACCTCGTTACGTTCTATGCACAAAACCTCGCCGTGCCGATGCGGCGAAACCCAAAGTCCGAAGAGGTCTTGCGGGGCAAGTCGCTCTTTTCTTCGATCGGCTGTGCGTCGTGCCATCGCCCGAACCTAAAGACCGGAGACGTCCGCGGTCAGCCGCATCTGTCGAACCAGACGATCTGGCCCTACACCGATATGCTGCTGCACGACATGGGCGAAGGCCTCGCCGACAACCGGCCCGAAGGCGTGGCCTCGGGGCGCGAATGGCGCACCGCACCGCTGTGGGGTATCGGGCTGACCGAAACCGTAAGCGGGCATACGTTGCTTCTGCATGATGGGCGCGCCCGTAACGTCGAGGAGGCGATCCTCTGGCACGGGGGCGAGTCCGAGGCCGCACGCGGCGCCTACATGACGCTCACCAAGACCGAGCGCGAAGCGCTGATTGCGTTCGTCAACTCGCTTTGATACCGGTGCCACATGGAGCCTACGCCCGGTACAAATGTGGCCCCACTTTGCAGTTTTGGGCCGGACCTGTCTGCCCGGCCTGAGCGCCGACACGTCGCCTGAAAGTGCGCCCGAACGCAAACGCGTCGCGACAGGCAGCGAGCTGTTCGTGACGCAATCGTCCAGACTCGACGTGGGGCCCTCGTAGACGCGCATCACTCAACGATGCGGCCGTCGACAATTCTGACCTGACGGTCGGCGCGCGCAGCAAGTTCAAGATCATGGGTCACCATGACGATCGCACGGCCGGTCTCGTCGACAAGCTGGCGAAATATTTCCAGAACCTGTTCACTGGAATGCGTATCGAGGTTACCTGTCGGCTCGTCGGCCAGGATCACTTGCGGCTCGTTCGCGAGGGCGCGGGCGACAGCCACCCGCTGGCGCTGGCCGCCGGACATCTGGTCGGGCCGCTTGTGGGCCTGATCGGCCAATCCCAGAGAGGAAAGCAGGACGTGAGCGCGTTCGCGCATCTGCTGGTCGCTCATGCGCCCCAGGGCGCGCATCGGAAGCATGACGTTGGCCAGGGCGGAGAATTCCGGCAGCAGGAAATGAAACTGGAAGACAAAGCCGATGTGGGTGAGGCGCAAACGGGCGCGTGCTGGTTCATCGAGGCGGTCGACGCTACGGCCATCGACAAGCACATCCCCCGAGGTCGGCACGTCCAGAAGGCCCAGGAGATAGAGCAGCGAGCTTTTGCCTGAACCCGACGGTCCGGTCACGGCAACGAATTCCCCCGGCATAATCCGCAAGTCGATTTGTGCAACCAGTGTCGTCAGAACGCCGTCGCCGATGACCCTGGTCACCTTGCTCAGTTCGATCAGCGGGGTCGCTCCAGCGGGCCGGCCTGCCATCAGGACGCTCCCCGGATGATATCGACGGGGTGCTGGCTCGCGGCCTTGCGGGCGGGCAGATACCCTGCGATGCCCGATGCTGAAAGAGCCACCGCGCTCGCCAACAGATAGTGCATCGGCGTGTAATAGATCGGCAGATGCGTTGCATCCATGAATGGGCTCTTGAACTCGATCGAACCCAGGCCGATGCACAAGGTATAGCCGAGAAGCCATCCGAGCACTGTTCCGGCAAGGCCGATCAGAAATGCCTCCAGCAGAAAGATGGAGCGGATGGTGCGCGAGGTGAAGCCCAGGGACTTGAGGATTGCGATGTCGCGCGTCTTCTCGTGGGTGATCGTGGAAATGATGTTGTATGTCCCGAAAGAGGCGACGAGCAGGATAGCGCCAACGACGGTGTACATGATGAAGTTGCGGATCTCGAAGGCGGAGAGCAGGTCTTCGTTGGCCTCCTGCCATGACACGGACTTGTAGCCCGTCTGGGCTTCGATGCGGCTGGCGACGGTCATGGCCTGGGTGATGTCGGCGACGCGGATGCGCATGGCGTTGACCAGTCCGGTCTGGCCGGCGAGAATCTGGGCCGTCTTGAGCAGAGTGTAGGCCTGCGTCTCGTCGGCCTGGGCAATGCCTGAATGGAACAATGCCACAACGGTTGCCGACATCGTCTTTCCCGTGCCGGCGGTCAACGCGATCGTATTGCCGACGCGTGCACCGATCTTGGCGGCGAGCTTGTCTCCGAGAATGATCGCATTAGATGACTTGTAGAGGCTGTCGAGATTGCCATGGCGAATCTGCGTGGCCAGCTTTGAGACAGCGCGTTCGCGCTCGGGCGTGATGCCGGTGATGCTGGCGGCGGTGTCACGACCGGCATAGCGGATCACGGCCCTCGACTGCACGGATGGGGCAACGGCACCATCGAGCCAGCCCTCGAGGCTCGCCATGATGGCATAGGGATTCTTGATTCCGGGTCGCGTGACAGGCGTCCTGAGGCCTGAAAAGGCGACGAGATCGTAGGCATCTTCGGCGGGCTGCGGCGGCGGCTCGCGGCGCTCGTCACTCATGGTCACGTGCGGGAGACTGTCGACGAGCTGTGCGACGAAGTCCCGCTGCGATCCCTCCATCAGGGCTGCCATCATAACGGAAAAGCCGACACCCATTGCGACGCCGAGCATGCCAACGAGGGTCTGGCGCATGCGCGAGAGGATGTGCGTCGTCGCGATGTCGAAGACGAGCTTCATTTCGCGGCTCGCTGTCTGGTTCGGAGCGTTGCATCAGGTTTGATGCCCGGATCGAAGGGAGACACAAGAACGTCGCCCTCTGCCAACCCGCTCTTGATCTCAACCTTGCCCGAGCCCCTGATGCCCACCTCAACCGGGGTCAATGCAGCGCGCCCGTCAACGACGCGAATGACCTTGCCGTCCTTGACCGCCTCCGCAGGCACGAGAAGAGCGTTCTTGACCTCCTGGACGACGATGTTGGCTTCTACGCTCATGCCGATCCTGAGCGGCGTGTCATCTGGCAGGGCAAGATAGGCGCGAAAAGTCTTCGTATCGGGATCGCCCTTCGGAGTTACCCGTTCGACGCTCGCAGGCATCGGCTGGTCGACCT